>CAISDR010000371.1 GCA_903884125.1 uncultured bacterium | reverse complement strand
TGCCGGGCTGGCGGCGGCGGCCAGTGACCGTGGGACGTTGGTGATACCGGCTGCCGCCGCACGTTCATTCGGCCTGACCAGTGACATCACAAGGGATGACCGCACCGGCACGTCCATCTGCTGCAGACTGGCGCGCAGAAAAAGCAGCGCCAGCGCTACTTCAAGACTGGGCGAAAAAGGCAACGCTATTGCGCACAGTCCTGCCGGTATATGTGTGAACACCATAGTGTTCACCAGGCCGATATGCCGAGACAGCCAGGCAGCCGCAAACTGCGAAGCGCCACCCAAAAGACCTGTGGCAAAGAATATTGCACCGGTTGCGGAGACTGATAGGGCAAATGTCTGATGCAGCCAGACCACCAGAAATGTCTGAATTAAAAATCCGCCACCAAATGAATCCAGACTGAACAAGACGGCCAGCAGATAGATCTGACGTCGGGAAGTGACGCCCATGTTCACGGGGGATGTCCTGCCCGTGTCGGCAGATTCCGGCAATTGCCGATACAATGCCAGCACGACTGCGCCAACCATGCCATAGAAAAGAAAACTTCCCCGTGCAGTAAAATCTGGCGAAATTTCAAGAAATGACAGCCCGTCGGTTATTGAACTGGCAGCCAGCGCACCAATGGCGCTGCCAAAAGCCCCGATGACCGCATAATTTGCAAAAAGCTTCGTCCGGTCATGCTGACGATCCGCACTGGCCAGCAGGGCGTGATCAAGTGGCAGAAATGGGGTCACATCCCCACCTGATGGATTGAATGTTCCAATCAGCCCAATCAGAAATATCGGAATCATGGCAGAGGACAGACCCATGCCAATGCCGGTCAGCGCCATCAGTGCTGATACAATCAGCAACAGCGCTTTTTCAGAAATATGCATTGATAGCGGACCGACAGATAGCGTCGCGATGGCGGACCCAAGCAATGTCAGGGTTACAAAAATGCCGATTTCGGTTGGCGAAAAATTCATCCCAATCAGAAACAGCGGCAGGATCACCCCCATGATACCATCGGCAAATGCGCGCGCGGCCTTGGCGATCATGACAATGGTTTGGGTCCGGGTCATTTCCCGACCAGACGAGCATGGCAGCGTCCATGGCGCAAGGGGTCGGGCCTGACACTGGCGCTGGTACCGAACCGCCTGCAATGGTAGGGCTGTTGGCATGACTATGCCTGCCGAAAATGACCCCAGCCTGGATGAGCGTGAAGCGGCTTATGACCGCTTTGTGCTGGAAAATCTGCCGCGCAATTATGTTGCCCATTTTGTTCACGGCATGCTGGGCATGACCGGCTTTCGGCTGGTTAATGCACCGACCTTTGTGCCGGCTTACCTTCATCTTCTGTCCGGATCAGAAGCACTGGTGGGCCTTGGGCTGGCATTGCAGCAACTGGGCGGCGTTTTGAGCCAGATCTGGGGTGCCAATCTGATCGAACACCGCAAGCGGGTGATGCCAGTGGCCGTCAGGCTGGGCATCGGGATGCGCATGCCTATTCTGGGCATGGCGATTGCGGGGTGGACACTGACCGATACGCCCCTGCTGGTGGCAATCCTGTTGTCGCTGTTTACCCTGGGGCTTTTCAGCGGACCACAACGGGTGACGTTTCAGTTTCTGATGGCCAAGGTGATCCCGGTACAACGCCGCGGGCGATTACAGGCCTGGCGCAATACCACTGGTGGCCTGATTGCAGCCGTCCTGTCCTATGCGGCCGGTCGTTATCTGATTGGCGAAAATGTTCTGGGCAATGGATATGCCACCACATTTCTGCTGGCCTTTGCGCTGACATCGCTGGGCCTGATGGTTTTGCAATCGATCATGCGTGAACCCGAACCGCCACAGGTGCGCCCACAGACCGCCATGTCGGAACGATTGCGTGATTTCCCGGCATTGCTGACGGGCGATAAGAACTTTCGCGATTTCATGTGGGTGCTGGTGTTGGCCAATGCGGGCCGCGTGGCCGGTCCGTTCTATATTGTCTATGCCGCAAGTGTAATTCATCTGGACGGCACCAGCATCGGCCTGCTGTCACTGGCCTATCTGGGTGCTGATACGCTGGCCAATCTGGTCTGGGGCTATCTGGGCGACAGGAATGGTTTCCGACTTGTTCTGCTGCTGGCGCTGGTTTTATGGGCTTGTGCCACTGTGCTGCTGGTTGCAACCCACCAGCCAGCATTATTATTTGCCGCCTTTTTCGGGCTGGGCGCTGCCCAATGCGGCTATCAGATGTCGTCGCAGACCATGGTGCTGGAATTTGGTGCCAGAAATGATATCGCGATGCGCCTTGCACTGACCGGAACAGTTGAAGGCGCGCTGTCAGCCATAGCCCCTATTGCCGGTGGCGTTTTTGCAGCTGCTGCCGGTCATGCGCCACTGTTCATGCTGTCGATCTTTTTCGAACTGGCAGCCCTTGGTGTTCTGATCTGGCGGGTCAGTGAGCCGCGAAAGCGTTGAAATGATCACGCAGGATCAGTGCTACTGACGCCGTCACCTTCTGCGCGGTGGCCAGATGCAGGAATTCATTGGGACCATGGGCGTTTGAATGCGGTCCCAATACCCCGGTAATTACAAATTGCGCCTGCGGAAATTTCTCACCCAGCATGCCCATAAAGGGGATGGTTCCCCCCTCGCCCATCAATGCAGGCGGTGCGCCAAATATCTGTCGTGATGCCAGATCAATCGCCTGCTCCAGCCACGGGCTTAACGCTGGCGCATTCCACCCGGCTCCTGCCTTTTCAAGTTTGAATTCCACATGCGCACCATAAGGAGGATCACGCTGCAATAACTCGGTTACGAATTCACCCGCCCGCTTCGGATCAAGGGTCGGCGGCAGACGCAGGCTCAGCTTCACCGCGGTATAAGGCCGTAACACATTGCCCGCGCTGTCCAGTTGCGGCAAGCCCTCGGCCCCGGTGACGGATAATTGCGGACGCCATGTGCGGTTTAATACCAGTTGCACCAGATCATCACTGATCGGTCTGGTGCCATTGGCAAAGGGAAATTTTGTATGTACCTCATCGCCCAGCGACTGTGCGGCAACCCGTGCCTGTGCGATGCGTTCGGCTGGCACCTGAGCGTGCAATTCGGCCGGTTTGATTTCGCCGGTTGCCTCGTCTTCAAGGCGCGAGATCAGTTGGCGCACTATGCGGAAGCTGGACGGGACAATGCCCGATGCATCACCCGAATGAACACCTTCGTCCAGAACATCAACCCTGAGCGTGCCGCCCGTCATCCCCCGCAAGGATGTTGTCAGCCATAATTGATCATAATTCCCACAACCGCTGTCCAGCGCAATAACCAGCGATGGTGTGCCAATGCGATCCGCCAGATGATCAACATAGGCGGGCAAATCATATGACCCGGATTCCTCGCATGCTTCGATCAGGATAACACATCGTGCGTGGGGAATGGATTGTGCCGCCAACCCCTCAATCGCAGTCAGAGCAGAAAACAGTGAATAACCGTCATCGGCACCACCGCGACCATACAGCTTCCCATCCCTGATCACCGGCACCCATGGCCCGGTGCCTTCTGCCCAGCCAGTCATTTCCGGCTGCTTGTCCAGATGCCCATAAAGCAGAACGGTTTCATCCCCGGCGCCGGGCACTTCAATGAAAATCACCGGTGTACGTTCACCAAGCCGGATCACCTCAAGGCGCGCGCCCGGCAAGCTGTCCACATGCGGCTGTGCCCAATCCACCAGCAGCCGCACCGCCTGATCCATATACCCATGGCTTGCCCAGGCAGGATCAAAAGCGGGCGATTTATTGGGAATACGAATATAGTCAACCAGCGCCGGAATGATCTCGGAATCAAAACGTGCCGCAATAAATGTGGAAAGCTGCTCAATGTCGGTCATGGGTAATCCGGACTGTGTAATAGTTCAGTTGCCAGCGCGCAGATTCGTCGCTGCGACGCCTGCCAGCGCGCATAATTCATCATTATCTGACGTATCACCGCTGACACCCACGGCACCGATTATGGCATCCGATCCATCCACAATGATCACGCCGCCGGCAGTGGGAATCATCCGGCCATCAGACGCTGCAATTGCTGCCTGAATAAAGGCAGGCCGTTCCGCCGCCATCTGACCGATCATGCGCGACGATACGCCCAGCCCCAGCGCACCAGAAGCCTTGCCGCGCGCAATTTCAAACCGCAAGTTTGACGCACCGTCCTGGCGCGCATAGGCAACCGGTATGCCGCCTGAATCCAGCACAATCACAGCAAGAGGCTTAAGCCCAAGATCTGCACCCTTTTCAAAGGCAGCCGCTAATATCTTCTGGGCTTGGGATAGGTTTATGGCGGTCATGTACGGTCCTTTCGGGTAAGCAAATACCCTAGCGCCGAAGCATGGTCAGCGAAAGAGCGAAGGTTATTGCCGCCCTATAACCTGTTACCCAGCGCATGGCCCTCCATGGTGGCTGTCATCAGCCAGCGCGGGGCATAGCAGTCACCGATCAGATGGACCGGCAATCCCAGCGCCCTGACCGGTGCCGCAAGCTGATCATTCGGCAACCGGGCCGTGGAATAAGTGAACAGGGCAACATTCTCGATCATCACCACTGGCCCGCCATAAACATTGTCCAGCCGGACAATCCCGTCTTCCAGCGCGCTTTCGGCGGATGGTTCAACAAAAGGCACTATGTGTATGCCCATCTGGTTCATGCGACGATGAATGCCCTGATAGACAACCAGCGCCTCATCGCTGGCGATACTCGGCCGCGGTGTGGCGATCACCACCCGGTCGAATAATTCTGCCATCAATTGCGCCGCGGCATAGGTACCTGCCGTGTGGTCGGCGTCAAACAGTACCGCTGTGCCGTCCTGATGCCCCCTGACGTCCAGCATCATTTCGCTGGCCGTCCGCAGGTCCGGAATAAAGCCATCAGCCTCCCATTCCTTTGGCAGCATTCGTGGCCAGGACTGGCGCGCACCGGTTGCCAGGATCACTTCATCAGGGTCAAAGCTGCGAATGTCATCGAGCTCGGCTGTCAGACCAAATTCAAATCTGACCCCATAACGGTTGGCCATGACATATTGGTAATCATAAACGCTGGATACCTGATCACTGCCGGGCAGGCGGGCATAAAGTGCGGTCTTGCCGCCATAACTTGGTCCTGAACCCATTACGGTCACGTCATGGCCACGACCGGCCGACGTCCACGCCGCTTCAAGACCCGCAACACCTGCGCCGATAATCGCGATCTTTTTACGCTTCTCATTTATCGACAGTTTCGGTGGTACCCATTCCACTTCGCCCGGTGTGCCCAGTCTTGGATTGTTATCGCAGGCGATTGCCTGTTTATCGGTAATCATGCCCCAGCAGGAATTGCATGATACGCACCAGCGGATATCATGTTCGCGTCCGGCAAACGCTTTTTTTGCCCAGGCAGGATCGGTCACCATGGCGCGACCGATCTGAACGAAATCACCAACGCCGTCCGCCAATGCCTGTTCAGCCTGAATGGGTTCCACCAGCCGACCCAAAGCTGCAACCGGGACTGATCCCGCATGAGCGCGCAGGCGTTTGGTCAAATCGTTATACGGCGCGCGTGGCCAATGCATGTCGGGAACATGTTCTTCAAGTGTGCGATGATGCGAGCCCTGACAGAAGCCGAATGAATCAACATCACCCAGATTTGCCAGATGTGCGACGATCCCTGCGCAGGCGGTCTCGTCGATACCACCCGGTATGCCATCATTGCCCGGCAGTTTCATCATTAGGGCAAAAGGTCTGGTGGTGGCCGCACGAATGGACGCGATCATGTCCAGCAGAAACTTCATTCGCCCTGCAAAGTCACCACCATAGGCATCTTCGCGCGCATTTGAATGCGGTGATAAAAACTGATGGATCAGGTGCCCGTGACCGGCGGACAATTCCAGCCCGGAAAAACCAGCCCGCTGCAACCGGGCAGCCGAATTACCTATTTCCGCGATCACCCGTTCAATCAGGTCCACTTCAATGGCATGCGCGACCGTCCAGCTCAGGTCGTCGGGCAAGGCTGAGGCACTATAGGAATAAGGTCTGCGCCCCTTGTGATGCATGCCGCGGCCGGGATCCTGAATCTGCGCAACCAACCGGCTGTCATGCGCCTCAACCGCAGCCGCCCAGCGGCTCAGGCCATCAATGTCAAAATCATCAAAGGCACGAACCTTGTGGGTTTCACTGTTCTGCCAGGACAAAACCGCCAATGGTTCAGTAACCAGCAAGGCAGCACCGCCCTCTGCCCGGCTGGTAAAATACTGGATCAGCCGGTCAGTGACTTTCTGTCCTACCGAATAGCGGGTGGTGATCGCCGCATGCGCAATGGAATTGCGCATGGGAATGCCACCAATCGACAAGGGCCTGAGCAGAAGGGGATATCGTTCCGATGCAGAAATTACAG
Source organism: uncultured bacterium (assembly GCA_903884125.1). Taxonomy (GTDB): domain Bacteria; phylum Pseudomonadota; class Alphaproteobacteria; order CAISDR01; family CAISDR01; genus CAISDR01. The sequence continues at coordinate 2,946 of CAISDR010000371.1, read as the reverse complement.
ATTCAGTCATCGGATTAATGCATCTCCTCGCCGCCGGAGACATTCATGCTTTCACCGGTGATATAGATTGCTTCGTCAGAACACAAAAATGCGACTGCATTTGCCGTGTCCTGCGGCAATCCGGTGCGGCGCATCGGAATACGGTCGGCCTTATCCTTCAGATAGGCTTCAACAGAAGGCGCGCCCACCACTTTGGAAAAATATTCATTCTGCCAGGCGCCAAGGCCCGTGGTCACATGATTGGGGCAGACATTGTTGATCGTGATCGCGTGCGGACCAAGCTCAATCGCCGCTGACCGGATCATGCCGACCAGACCGTGCTTGGACGCGCAATAAGCCTGTGCGTGGATAAATCCTGATTTTGCCGCCTGCGAGGCAATATTGATGATCCTGCCGCCGCGTCCCTGGGCAATCATGATCCGGGCCGCAGCCTGTGTTCCAAAAAACGCCCCGCTGAGATTGACGTCAATGACTGCACGCCAGTCCTCTTCGCTGACATCAAGAATGGGCTTCATCAGATATCCGATGCCCGCATTATTCACCCAGATATCAAGTGACCCGTGTGTATTCACTGCATGATCGGCCAGGGCAATCACGTCATCGCGTACGCGCACGTCACATGCCTTGGCTGATGCCGTGTACCCGGCAGCGGACAGCTCATCGCAAAATGCAACCATCTCGGCACTGGCACCTACCATGTTGCGTGGTGTCGACGGATCTTTTGATGCGCCAATATCAGAAATGACAACCGCTGCACCCTCTTCCGCCAGTTTGCGGACAATGCCAGCCCCCAGCCCCAGCGAGCGACCCGCACCGGTGACGACAGCAGTCTTGCCTTCAAGTCTTTTGCTGCTCATTTCTTTGGTTCCCATGCCAATGGTTCGGTCTTGATGAAGGACACATCCACCATGGCACGAAAGGCACCGGCAACAGCCTGCATCGCGGGCGTTGAAACATCCTTGCCAAACTGATCCATGTCCGACACATCCAGAATTTCAATATACTGATATTCCGGCGTTCCGCCCCCCAGCTTGTCTGTGGCGCGCAGCACTTCAAAGCCCACAATTGACGGCAGGGCATTGACGGTCGGCAGGTCGGTTGCGACCGCCCATGCTTCGTAATCCTCGACATTGACGCCGGGTTTCAGATTGAAAAAAGCAACAATGCGCGTTGCGGCCATCGGTCCCACCTCAAATTTTTGACTTGCGTACCCGTTTGGATCGCAGAATGATATAAACATAGATCATTTACAGGCGACAAGCACCTTTCGCCTGAAATCAGTGCAATTCAACAGGGCAGTTTTCTACAGCAAGGATCGACCATGACCTATGCAGCCCCATCCCAGAATGCCAATGGCGCCGCTGCCCGACAAGCGGGCAAACCCGGCGACAATACAGGTCCAGCACAGGTTTATGATGGCCCGCCTGACTATCGCACGACCGGTCGCCACCAGATGTCACCTGATCTTGCCCATGATGAGATTGAACGTCTGAACTTTCTGACCCAGATGAACCGTCATCTGGCCGGAAAGGTGCTGCCGTTTGTCAGCACGGCTTATGAGGCGCGTGTTGAACCAGCGTTAAAGTCCAATGGCAAAAATGGCCCAAGGGACAGACACGATGTACGCAAGGCATTGCTGAACGATCCCATGTTTCAGACATGGTCTGCGCTGCGCCGTGCCACGATGGAACAGCGCCAGCAGGCAGGCCGCTGGACCACATTGCGTCAGGCAGAGACACTGGCTGACAAGGCAAAATCGCTCACCGAGGGGGACCGCCGGCTCAAACTGGACCCGGCACTCAAAATGCCCCGCTATGTCGAAGCAATTGACCACCATTGCATGCCGGGCAGCTATCACAAGGAAATGTTCCCCGGCGATGTATCCGGTGCCGCAAGCTATGACCATGGCCTGTTTGTCACAACCGGCGGTGCGTTGGGTCGATGGTGCAGCGGTGGCGGTCACGCGGTGGTGGACTGGGTGAAAAACAACCTGCCCGATTTCAAGCCAAAGCGCATTCTGGATATTGGCGCAACGGTTGGACATAACGCGCTGCCGATCGCTCAGGCCTTCCCGGATGCCGAGGTGGTGGCGGTCGACCTTGGCGCGCCGGTTTTGCGCTATGCGCTGGCCCGTGCCAAAGCACTGGGCGTCGACAATATATCATTCATTCAGGCGGATGCGACGTCATTACCCCAGTTTGCGGATGGCAGTTTTGACTGGGTACAGACCACGATGTTCCTGCATGAACTGTCACATACCGCGTTGCGTGACATTCTGTCTGAAAGCTATCGCCTGCTCAGTCCCGGGGGGATCATGCTGCATGTGGAACAACCGCAATACACCCCGCAAATGCCATTATTCGAACAGGCGATGCGCGACTGGGACGCGTTTTACAATAACGAACCGTTCTGGAGCAAAATGCATGAAATCGATATGGACGATTATGTGATCAAAGCCGGGTTTTTCCCCGATCACATCCTGCACGCTGATGTGGAGGCAATCGTCGATGTCGACGAATTCAAAGGACCGGACAGCCCCGCCGCGCAGGCAGAGGATTATGGTCGGCGCGCCGCGTGGCATGTGATCGGAGCCTACAAATGAGCATCGCCGACGCACTGGCCCATTCCGCCGCAAAACCCGCTGGCAAGCGGCCCTATTTTCTGGACAAGCAGGTTGAACGCTGCCTTGCGATAACGATGGCGGCGGTTCAGGAACTGGCCGTGACCCGCCAGCGGCTGGATACGGTGGAACGCATTCTGGCCCAGAAAGGCCTGATGTCTCAAAGTGAAATCGAAAACTTCGCCCCTACCCGGGAAGCGACAGCAGAACGCGCTTTATGGACACAGGAATATCTGACCCGCATCCTGCGCATTGTGCAGCAGGAAGGCGAAGCCATCAGCCCATCGGCAATGGGCGAGAAATCGTCCGAAGAACTGGCCGATGAG
>CAISDR010000370.1 GCA_903884125.1 uncultured bacterium | reverse complement strand
TTATCAACTTCACTTGGGGCGATGGCTGATTTGTCCGCATCACCTGAACATATGAACGAAGTCTAAATATGTGAGCGTCTAGTTGGCCACCTGAGTTTGCTGCCATTGCAACAATATCAGGGCTAGACGTACCATTCAGGCGCGCCTGATTAGCAACTATAAAAAGTGTTGCCCGAGATCGAGTCATACCCGGAAAAAGTTGATTCGTGATCATGTTTGCCGCGGTCAAAAGCACGCTATCATCTGCCAATAGATCATAGTCAGTGATTGAATTGGACAGCACGGTCGCTAGTTTGATCAACGCCTCGTTGTGTAAGCTAAGAATATCTTCGGTTCGAGTGCTAAGGCGAAAATTAATGACGTTCCTGATTTGATCTGAAATGTCGGCCGTTAGAATGCTTGCGCTGCGCTGTGGGCGCGCAGTGAGAATATTGTCATTTAGTTGGGCAAGAGCGGCTGTCAGTTGTGAGTTTGCAGTTGCTAGCTCGGTCTCGGTGCCCGTCTTTGAAGCCAAGGCGACTTGAGCCCTTAGATGAGCGGTAGTTCCTGTAATCAGGTTTTTGATCGGCGGCACGATCGGGAGCTGTGCTGCTTCGCTTTCATAGATTTGGATCTGGCTTGCCATTTGTAAGGCAGATCCAATGAGCAATGAAATCGTGACTGCCGCAACAATGAAAATCAGCGCCGTCAGTTTCACTTGTATTTTCATGCTAGATAACATCAGAGCGTCCTTTTCAATCTGAAATGAATCGAATGCAACGCTACAAACGTGGTGCGCTGGGTGGGCCAGCCTTGCCGTCGCTAAGGACAGACGCCCGGCATTGATTTTCTTCGTTCGCAGAACAAATTGATCAACTAAGCAAAATCTAATTCAAATACGGACCGATGCCGCCCGGTCAATCTGAGTTACCTAAGCGATACAAACAATAGTAGCGAAGCAATCATAATTCAATATTTAGATAGACAGGGCCGGCTTTGGCATTCCAACACTGAATTTGTTCAGCTTCCGAATAACTTTTGGTGCAATACAAATGATCTGACGAGATTGCGACTGACCAGAACCAAAAGCAGCACGATTACCATGGCACTGAAACCTATTCCGCCAATTGACCATAATTTGAGACGCTGCTTCTCTAGCTTTTCTGCCAAACTGGACGCGACAAATTTTTGGATATCGATCCATGATTTGTAGTTAGCATCACGGATTTCGGCGTCGAGCCTAACGATATCAATTAGAACCTTAGTCCCTGCTGTTTGCAGAAGGGCCGCCTCTCTAAAGCGTAATATAGCGTCTGCCAAATCATTCAATGCATTGATCTTCTGCAATAGTTCGGGTGCAGGTTTGTGAGTTCGCATGACTTCAATATAGGCACGAAGCTGCGTTATCTCCGCCTCTAGCTGGCCACTTGAAGTGCGAGCCATAGCCACGAGTTCCGGATTTTTTGGCTTCGTTCCACCGCCTTGATTAGCCGCGAGGAACAATATGGTTTGAGATTGAATTATACTGGGAAAAAGCTCGTTAATGATCAGGTTTGCAGCAACAAGCGAAGTGTTCTCATCTGCCAACAATTCGTAGTGATTTATGGAATTGTTCAATATTTCATTTAGTCTATTTAGCGCTCCGCGGTGGGCCAGAATGATATCTCCGACGCTGTTGCCAGCGTGGGCTGCATCAATGCTACGAGTATGGTCGATAAATGCGGCAACAGAAATATCGATGGTGCCGGACTTACGTGCTCGACCCACATTGTCGTACAGGATGGACGCGGCGGAGCCTAATTGCGCGGCAGCGCCTGCAAGCTCTCTCTCCGAACCTGATGCTGACGTCGCCGCTACCTGGGCTCTTAAATGGACATCAGTTGCTTGAATTAGATCTCTAATTGGCGACACTATTGGCAACTGAGCTATTTCGCTTTCGTAAATTTGGATGTGGTAGGTAATTTGCAGAATTCGGCCGAGAAGCATTGCCAATAAGGTTGCAGTGGCAACAAATATCACCCCGGAAAGTTTAATCCGCATTGACGCCTTGGATAACATTCGCGGTCCTGTTTGAAATGCATCTAATCTGAAGCAGCGCAACAAACTTAAGGCACTTGAATTTCTTGACATCAAAATGAAGAGAATGCCCTTTAATATTGCTATTCTAGCGCGCCATTCCAAAATCCCATTACCGCGTAGATATTACACTCGGCTCCCGGTAGGCATATGGTGGGTAAATTAGGTCAGCCAAATTCATGCAAACAATAGTAGCATGATTGTGAAATTTCAATAATTTGCCTAGAGGGCTTGTTACTCGGCGTACCCACGTTAGTTCTGGACCTGCACGATGAAGCAATATGTTTTCCGTTTCATCGACGGCCATCGGGAAGATCCATAACGGAAGCTATGTCCGATCTGACTGCTCAGGTGGTCAGATTGGCAGCTGCTCGGTCAACAAATTTGAGGGACTTCCGCTCACCCGGAGACCGCTCTTGGCAGGCCCTGAACCTGGGCCGCCCTCATTAATATCCGCTATTTGGCATCCCCCCCAAATGCTCCGATACTTCTAGCGATGGGACTCTCTTGACCGCTCAGATAACGGATCAGATCGAATGAGTCCCCAATTTTTTCATGCGCCTAGGCCCGTCGTACGGGGCAGGCGATGGGTTACGCTAAGGCAACCCGAGACAATTTTCCGTAAGTACCCTGTGGTCGGACTTTGTCATATTTCGTGTATCGTACAAGAATTCATTGTCAGTCTATGTCCGGCTTCGGAACAAAGTCTTTCTCAACAGTTTGTCAATTAGCTTGCCTTTGAGGCTCTCGACTAACTCACTGGTCGATCTGATGGCGCCTTTCCTTTGGATTTCCTGACCTTCGCCAGCTTAACGCAGTAATGTAATGATTAATTCCGTTTCATGAAGGCAATATCGGAAAGTTTCCGGCCGGACCGCAGACATTTGCGCTTGGCCCCGTAACAAATGCATGATGGGGGGCGAACCGTATCGTATCGCCATCCCAGCATTTATTTTGAAAAGCGACTGCAATGAGCTTACGTACCCGCCTTTTGTCCATTCTTATGATGGCCTTAGTTGTTGCGGTCTTGGCCGCTTCATCGGGGCTCTGGTCAACGCAAACCATGGTAGACCGGCTTCAGACCAACGCTGCAGCGGCTACCCTGCTGTCGAACCAACGTTTGGCCGGGTTCTATCAAAGCGCGCTTAAGGCGGATGTCTATGAGGCAATCACTGTTGCAGGCCCTGGTTCGGATCAGGTTGCGATCGCCACCGCTGCCAAACAACATGGTGATAGCGTTCGCGCGCTCTTGGCCGAGAACACCGATCTAGAGATCGAACCACGCTTCAAGGTCCCGTTCAATAATGTCTCGGCTAAACTCAAGGCTTTCGCTACGGAGGCTGAGACTTTAGTTGCCGAAGCTCTGAGCAAAGGAAAATTGCCGCCTGACGCTTTAGTCGGTTTCCGACTCCGCGCGACTACCTTGGAAAGGGAACAGAACGAGGTAAGTGACTTGGTTGATGAGCTGGTGGAACAAAATTCGAAAACCGGGACAAAGCTGGCCGCGATCTTGACTAAAGTGATGATCGTGGCGGTGGCCGTGTCAATCCTATTGGCGCCGCTATTGATCACGATCATTATGCGCGGTGTGGTTCAGCCATTGGTTGCCTTGACCGGAGCTATGCGAGCCATGGTGAACGGCGACTATGAAGTTCATATCGCACTCCATAACCGGCGGGACGAAATCGGTACCATGACTGATGTGCTTCGCGCGTTCCAAACCACGGTCCAGGATAATATCGCGTTAAGAGACCGTGAACTGGCGCTCCAAGCGCAAGCCGCCGGCCAGAAGCGGGCCGAACAAGAGCGTGAAGCAGCTCAGCGCGCCGAGGCGGAGGCAAGCCAGTGGGCTGCGCTTAACGCCATGGCGGGGGCGATTTCTGAGGAAGGAGCGCGCGTCAGCCAGGAAATTGGTGCCAATGCCGAAGACATTCACCATCGCGCAGAGGCGATTTCCGAGGCCGCGCGGAGGACCGAATCCTTAGCCGCCGTGGTAGCCGCCGAAGCTGAATCCACAACCCAAGTGGTTCAATCAGTAGCCAGCGCTACCGAGGAACTAACTGCTTCCATATCCGAGGTCGCCAATCAGGTACGCATGTCATCCGAAGTTACGAAAGAGGCGGTGATACGCGCCAATTCCTCGCGCGATACGATACGCTCTCTCTCCGAGGCAGTTGGCAGAATCGAAGATGCGACCAAGCTAATCACCGCAATCGCAAGCCGTACCAATCTCCTAGCCCTGAATGCCACGATTG
>CAISDR010000369.1 GCA_903884125.1 uncultured bacterium | reverse complement strand
CCAGCAAACAAGGAACGCGACATGCAGATAGTGATGACCGGATTAACGCAGGGTATTGGTCTTGCCGCTGCCCGGCATTTGATCGCAGCGCCGGGTGCTCGTATTACCGCCGGTGCGCGCAACCCTGATCTTGCGCCGCGTGACATTCAATCGCGTGTAAAATTTCTGCCGCTTGATCTTTCCAGTCTCAAATCGGTTGGCAGCTTTAACACTGAAATTCTCAGTGGCCCGCCCATTGACCGACTGGTACTCAATGCCGGTGTTCAGGTGACAGGGCCTCAAAAAAGTGCCGATGGCTTTGAACTGACATTTGCCGTCAATCATCTGGCGCATTTCCTGATATTGCGCGATCTGCTCGGCCATATGGCAACCGATGGCAGGATTATCCTTACCTCCAGCGGCACCCATGATCCGGCAGCAAAAACCGGCATGCCGGGACCGCGCCATGCCGATGCCCGCAAACTGGCTTATCCGGAAACGGACCCGATGCTCGATAAAAGTCCCGGTCTGGCGGGCAGGCGCGCCTATTCCACATCCAAGCTCTGCAATGTGATGACGGTACGTGCGCTGGCGCGCAGGCTGGCGGGCATCCGACCCGATATCATGGTTGCAGCCTTTGACCCCGGCTTCACGCCGGGGACCGGGCTTGCGCGTAACTATCCCGGCCCGGTGGGTTTCATATTCCGCAATATCCTGCCGCTGGTCGCACGCGGCGAGCGGACATCAACGCCCGAGCGTTCGGGCAGCCTGCTGGCCCGCCTGGCACTGGACCCGGAATTCCAGAATGCGAGGGGTGACTATTTCAGCTACCGCAATCTGGGCATGGTGAATATCCCGCCGTCGGAGCTCGCACGCAACGAAGCGGCAGGCGAGGCCTTGTGGTCAGACAGCGAGGCTTTATTGTCGGGGAAATAATTTTTGAGGAAACCCGAAATGTCATCCCCGCCCAGTCTTGCCAAAGGGGCAAGCCAACAGCAGATCAGCGACCATATCGACTATTTGCTGGCGGAAATGACGTTGGAAGAAAAAGTCTACATGATGTCGGGTCATGGCTTTTTCGCGCAATATCTCGCGGCAAATAAAGTGTGGGGAAGTGATCCCTATCAGGCCGGTGGTGGTTGTGACCGACTTGGCGTGCCGGCATTTTGTTTCACCGATGGACCGCGCGGGGTTGCCCGCGGGCAGTCAACCTGCTTTCCCGTTACCATGGCGCGTGGTGCCACCTTCGATCCTGATCTTGAACGGCGTGTAGGCGAAGTGATGGCGATTGAGGCACGGGCTCAGGGCTGCAATCTGTCGGGTGCTGTGTGCATCAATCTGTTGCGCCATCCAGCCTGGGGTCGCGCCCAGGAAACCTATGGCGAGGACAGCCACCATCTGGGTGAAATGGGAACGGCTTTGGCGCTTGGCCTGCAAAGCCATAATGTGGCTGCAACGATCAAACATTTTGCCCTGAACTCAATTGAAAATACGCGCTTCAAGGTGGATGTAAGCATTGATGAGCGCAGCCTGCATGAGGTTTATCTGCCCCATTTCAAACGGGTGATCGATGCGGGCGTTGCCAGCGTGATGAGCGCGTATAATCAGGTCAATGGCGAATATTGCGGTCAGAACCGCCATTTGCTCACCACAATATTGCGCGAGCAGTGGGGTTTTGAAGGTTTTGTTCATTCCGACTGGATCATGGGTGTCTATCAGGTCTATGGCGCATCTGCCGGACTTGACGTGGAAAATCCGGAACCACGGGTCTTTGGTGATAATCTGGCAAATGCCGTCAGGGCCGGACAGGTCGAGCCACAGGTGATTGATCTGGCCTGTGCCCGTATTCTGAAAATGCTTTATCGGTTTGCAACCGCTCACGATCCGTATGAATCCTATCATCCGGATCAGGTGGCATGCAGCGATCACACCGCACTTGCGCGGGAAGTCGCATGCAAGTCCATGGTGTTATTGAAGAACGAGCAGATATTACCCTTTGATGCGTCGCGGATCAGGCGTTTGGCGGTGATCGGGCGTCTTGCAGATGTGGCCAATCTGGGCGATCGCGGCTCAAGCCTGGTGCGCCCGCCCTATGTGATCACACCCCTGGCCGGGATTCAGAACTTGCTTGGACCGGATATCGAAATATTGCGCGGCGATGAGCGTGATCTGAAAAATGTTGCAGCCGTTTGCGCGCGCGCCGATGCGGTCATAATTATCGCGGGCCTTAGTCCCGAACATGAAGGTGAATATATTCCCGGCGATCTGACTCTGGATGGTGGCAATCCAAGTTCGGGAAAACGGGCTATTGGGGGTGACCGGGCTGATCTAAACCTGCCGCCGGATCAGGAAGCCATGATCCACGCTGCTATTGCGGCTAACGGTCATTGCGTTGTCGTCGTGCAGGCCGGTTCTGCAATCCTGATGAATAACTGGCGCGATCAGGCGCGCGGTATTCTGTTGAGCTTTTATGCGGGCATGGAAGGTGGCGCGGCATTGGCGGATATTCTGTTCGGCCTTATTTCCCCGTCGGGCAAACTGCCGTTCAGTATTCCGCACTCAACCGACCATCTGCCGCATTTCGACCTCACCGCACTTCAGGTGACCTATGACCTCTGGCATGGATACACCAAACTTGACCGGGATGGTCATGCACCAGCCTTTGCTTTCGGCTATGGCCTTACCTATGCAGCTGTCAGCTTTCGCGCGCTGAATGTGCGACGTCATGGCACTGATCTGAAACTGTCGGTGACACTCAGGAATGAGGGAACCCGCACCGTTGACGAAGTGGCGCAGATTTATGTGGGCGCGCCGGGCAAAGTCGCACAACGTCCAGTCAGGGCTTTAAAGGCTTTTCAAAGGGTCGGTCTGCTGCCGGGTCAGACCCGCATTGTCGATTTCACATTGCGGCTTGATGATTTGCGCTGGTGGAATCCGGATCACCATCGCTTTGAATTCGAACCGGGCACCTATCGGATCTATGCCGGATCATCCTCGCATCCTGCTGACCTGATCATGGCCGAAGTGAACCTGTAGTCGCTGCTCAGGCAGAGCCGGGATTGGATTTGATGAAGTCGCGAACGCGCGGCTGAATTTCGGTGCGCCAGCGCGTGCCGTTGAACACGCCGTAATGGCCAACGCCGGGCTGGATGTAATCAACGCGTTTGGCAGCAGGAATATTCACGCACAGGTCATGGGCCGCCTGAGTCTGGCCGATACCGGAAATATCATCGCGTTCACCTTCGACCGTCATCAGTGCCGTGTGCGTGATCGCATCGGGGCGCACGATTTCGCCGCGATGGCGGAATGTGCCCTTGGCCAGTGCCTGTTCCTGGAACACCTGCTTGACGGTTTCCAGATAGAAATCAGCGGTCATATCCAGCACAGCCAGATATTCGTCATAAAATTCACGGTGCTGGGCGGCGGAATCGCCATCGCCTTTGATCAGGTCAGCATAAAGATTATAGTGGGCATCCATATGCCGTTCCAGATTCATGGTCATGAACCCGGTCAGTTGCAAAAAGCCCGGATAGACCTTGCGCATATAGCCCGCATGCGGCCATGGCACCGACACGATTACCTTGCGTTCAAACCATTCAATCGGTTTTTCGGTCGCAAGCTTGTTGGGCGTGGTGGGAGAACGGCGTGTATCAATGGGTGATCCCATAATGATGATCGACGCGGGTTTGCAGGGATCATTGGTCTGGGCCATCACGGCGGTTGCCGCCAGTAATGGCACACCGGGCTGGCAGACACCCATGGCATGGGTCCTTGGACCCAGATGCTGCAAAAAGCGGATCAGATAATCGGTATAATCTTCAAGCCCGAAGCGGCCCGCCGATAATGGCACGGTGCGCGCATCCACCCAGTCGGTCACATAGACATCATGTTCCGGCAGCATGGCCGCCACCGTGCCGCGCAGCAAAGTTGCATAATGTCCCGACAAGGGGGCAACGATCAGTACCTTTGGGTCACGGGCGCGCCTTTGGGCCATGGCACCCAATTCCCGCCTGAAGTGCAAAAGTCGGCAGAACGGCAGGTCCAGACTGGTTTCAATGGAAACCGGCACCGGCTGGCCGTGAATTCTGATCTCGTCCAGGCCCCAGGCTGGCTTGCCGTAACGTCTTGTGGCGCCTTCGAAAACTTCCAGTCCAGCGCGCATGGCCTTGCCCAGATGGGTATATGCCCAAGGGTTCAGGGGGCTGCCCAACGCTTCGCGGCTGCGGATCGCCGCATAACGCACGGGGGTTAACGCGGCATGGGTCATTTCAAAAGCATGGTAGAGCATGGGGGGCCTTGATCTGTACGCGCGGGATCTCGCCGCAATGCACAAATTGTACAGGACCAGTCCTTTCCGGCAAGTTGATTTCTGATTTGTGACAAATGGCGCAATTCCTGGAAAATCGGCACGCATCTGACAGCGGAAACCTGAATGCCGCCAACGCAAAACCGTATTTGGCTTTCAGGTTTTTCTGTAGGTTGCCATTCATGCGCGCCTTTCTGATTCGATATCTTTTCTGCAGCATCGCGCTGACAATGTGTCAGGCCTGTGCCAGCGCGCCAGCGCCCATGCCTGCACCTGTGCCGGCAGATCGGGTGGTTTTGAAAAAACCGGTGCCTGAGAAAATGCCCGGATCATCCTTTCCCGAGGATGGGGCATGGCAATGCGTACCCTATGCGCGGGCTGTATCGGGCATTGAAATTTATGGCGATGCCTGGACCTGGTGGGAGCGCGCGGCGGGCAAGTTCACCCGCAGCCAGTCACCGCAACGCGGCGCGGTTCTGGTGTTTGCACGCGGCGACAAGCTGCGTCTTGGGCACCTGGCGGTGGTGGTATCTGTGACCGGCCCGCGTGAGATTGAAACCACCGATGCCAACTGGGGGTCCAGTACCGCCACCCGCGGGTTTATTCACGATGATCAGCGGATTGCCGATGTTAGCGCTGACAATTCCTGGCGCGAGGTAAGGGTATGGAACAAAAAGGCAAAAGAATGGGGTTCGGTCTATCAGACCTATGGTTTCATTCTGCCGCCCAGGGCCTGGGGGCCACCGCGCTGCGCCCTGCCCGATGGGTCTGTGGGTATTTGTCCGACCAGCTAAGCAAATCAGGTTATGGGTTCACAGGTGTATCGGCAACTGGCGGCGCCAGATTGAGGCCATGCTTTTTGGCCCAGGCGCGCATGACCGCGATTTCACGCCGCTGGGCAATAACAATGGCATTGGCCAGCGCCTTTAATTCCGGATCATTCCCGTACCGCAACAAAATCTGAGCCATCGCCACAGCCCCTTCGTGGTGGGGCACCATGCCCTGAACGAAATCTGTATCGGCATCCCCGGTCAATGGTGCGCTCATCTGATGATGCATATGCATGTTGACCTTGTCATAGGCATCTATCACCACGGCCTTGTCGGCCGCCCATGCCGTCTGGGACAAAATCAATGTTGTGATGAGTATGATTGCCGTCTTTGCCGGTTTCATTGCGTTGTCTTTCACCTTTTGATTTTCGGCTGTATTGGGTGTCAATGGTGCCACTGGGTCAAGACGCTTTCGTCCCATCATTGCCATGGTATAAAGCGCTCATGACTGATCACCCAACGAAATCGGAAATTCCCGCTGCCCGCACCGCGGCCGTTCTGGTCATCGGGGATGAAATCCTGTCTGGCAGGACCCAGGATACCAATCTGGGTACGATTGCCCGGTTCCTGGGGGCTATGGGCATAAGGCTTGCCGAGGCGCGGGTCGTGCCCGACATTGAAATTGAAATCGTGACCGCCCTGAACGTCTTGCGCGGGCGGTATGATTATGTCTTTACCACTGGCGGCATTGGCCCGACCCATGATGACATCACCGCCGATGCGGTCGCCCGCGCTTTTGGCGTCGACATTACCGAACGCGCTGATGCCATTGCCATATTGGAAGCCCATTACCCGCCGGGTATGCTCAATGCCGCCCGCAGGCGCATGGCCCGTATTCCCGATGGGGCCGATCTGATTGAAAACCCCGTTTCCAAAGCCCCGGGCATTGCCATCGGCAATGTCTTTGTCATGGCGGGGGTGCCAGCCGTCATGGCGGCCATGCTGGAAAGCCTGCGCCACAGGCTTGTGGGCGGGCCACCTCTGTTAAGTCGGACTATTTCGGCCTATCTGGCCGAGGGGGTAATGGCCGAAGCGCTGGGTGCTGTCCAGGCCGATTTTATCGATGTGTCTATCGGGTCCTATCCGTTTTACCGGGCCAACCGGTTCGGGGCGAGTCTGGTATTTCGTGGCCGCGATAATGCTGTTCTGGATCAGGTGGCAGGGCGTCTGCGCGCCATGATTTCCGATCTTGGGGCAGAACCGATTGAGGGCGATCCACCACTTGTCTGATGTTGCAACGCAACAAAATCAATAACTTTTGCCGATTCTGATCCTAAGGGGCATCTGCGCCACAGTATTTAACCCAAATCGCAACAATTTTGCGGGGGCCTATGAAATTTTTGCTGGCGCTGGCCGAAATTGACGCTATCGTCCGTCAACCGCGTGAAGCGAATTGCGGGCAGGTTTAGGGGAGAGAAATGATGAACAGGAAGTTTGCGGCATTGTTCGCATTGGCAGCGGCAGTTGTCTCTGGTCCGGCCTTGGCTGCTGGCCTTAACGGCGACGTGGCGGCCATGAACGCCTCTGGCACACACCAATTCTACGTCTATTGCTCGGGTGGCATTGAAAACGACTATACGGTCAAGATCGACGGCTCGTCCATGAAAGACGCCCAGGCGAAAGCCTATGCCCAGGCCAAGGCCAAGTCCGGCACCAAGTGCTGGCCGGTATGGCAAGGCAAAGTGGAATAGTCACCCGCTGACTTTTTCCAAAAGGTAAGACGGATAAAATTCAAGGGGCGCTTTTGCGTCCCTTGTTTTTTATGTACCCCGGCTTTTTTATAAGCCACGGCGACTGGCACTTGCATCACCCGGCCCGGCCTAGTAGTGATCACTGGCGCATATGCGCATGGCATTCCCCGCCCGCTTGGTGGAACGGTAGACACAAGAGACTTAAAATCTCTCGCTCACAAGGCGTACCAGTTCGAGTCTGGTAGCGGGCACCAATACTGGTTTCGATTTTGCCAGGCCGAACGATCCGGCCTTTAAAAATCAACTTTTCAATCAGACATTGTCTGCCTTCGCTGAAAGGTGATTG
>CAISDR010000368.1 GCA_903884125.1 uncultured bacterium | reverse complement strand
ATCACATTGAACGCGATCTGCTTGGTGAATTTGGATTTCTCCATCGTGTCATTCACAAAGAAAGCCTTGAGCTGGCGTTCCAGTTCGTTCATGCCGTCCATGCCGGCACCCGATACCGACTGATAGGTGGCAACCACCACGCGTCTGATCCGCGCCATGTCATGAATGGGCTTCAGCGCTACAACCAGCTGGGCCGTGGAACAATTGGGATTGGCGATAATATTTTTCTTTGTGTATCCGGCAATAGCACCGGCGTTTACTTCCGGCACGATCAGCGGCACATCCGGGTCCATCCGGAATTTGGAGGAATTGTCGATTACAATCGCGCCCTGGGCTGCGATCCGGGGCGCCCATTCCGCAGCAATTGTGGAACCGGCACTCATCAGTGCAATGTCGATATTGGAAAAGTCATAGGTGTCCAGCGTTTTGACCTTCAGCGCCTTGTCGCCCAAAAACACTTCACGGCCTGCAGACCGGCGTGAGGCCAGTGCCACGACTTCATCGGCCGGGAACTGGCGCTCGGCCAGAATGTTCAACATTTCGCGGCCGACATTGCCGGTCGCTCCGATAACTGCAACGCGATAGCCCATAATCATTGCTCCCTGGCATCCGGACCAACGTCCGGACGAAAATCAACCGCCCAGCTTGTCCAGCTCGCGCACGATGGCATCACCCATCACGCCGGTGGAAACCCTGGCTTTACCTGTCTGCATGATGTCGCCCGTGCGCAGGCCACTGTCCAAAACATTGACAATGGACTTTTCAACCAGCTCGGCGTCTGCCGCCCGGTCAAACGTGTAACGCAGCGCCATGGCGAAAGACAGGATGGCTGCAATCGGATTGGCGATGCCCTGACCGGCGATATCCGGTGCTGACCCATGGATGGGTTCATACATCGCCTTGCGTTTGCCATTGGCACCTTTGGCACCGATGGATGCTGACGGCAGCATGCCCAGCGATCCGGTCAGCATGGATGCTTCATCAGACAGGATATCACCGAACAGATTGTCCGATACGATCACGTCAAACTGTTTGGGTGCCCGCACCAACTGCATGGCCGCATTGTCTGCATACATGTGGGACAGGTTGACATCCGGATATTCATTGTCATGCACCCACTGAACTTCCTCGCGCCATAACAGGCCGGATTCCATCACATTGGCCTTTTCTGTGCTGGTCAGGCGATTGGACCGGGTGCGGGCCAGTTCAAAGGCAACGCGGGCGATGCGCCGGATTTCCTCGGTGGTATAGACCTGTGTGTTCAGACCCTGACGCTGGCCATCGGGAAGGGTGGTGATGCCACGCGGCTCGCCAAAGTAAACCCCGCCGGTTAATTCGCGCACGATCATGATATCCAGTCCGCGCACGATTTCAGGTTTAAGCGTCGAGGCATCAACCAGACTGTCATAGCATAATGCCGGACGCAGATTGGCAAACAGGCCCATTTCCTTGCGCAGGCGCAACAGCCCGCGTTCCGGCTTGATGGCGAAGGGCAGCGAATCCCATTTCGGGCCGCCGACCGCACCCAGCAGGACTGCATCGACTTCCATGGCCCTGGCCATTGTCTCATCAGTCAATGGCACGCCATGCTTGTCGATCGCGCAGCCGCCAACCAGATCAACCGAAATCTCCAATTCGAAATTGCGGCGCCTGGTCAGCCAATCGATGATCCGGCGCACTTCGCGTATTACTTCGGGGCCGATGCCATCGCCGGGCAACATCAACATGGTACTTTTGGTCATCACATTTTCCTTAAACGCAAAAGGCTGTTTTGCTTAACCAGCCTGACGGGAATAAAGCCAGGGTTGCGCGCGATATTGCAGTTCTTCGAATTTTTCGATGTCGCTGGCATGCTGCAGGCTTTCGCCGATTTCATCCAGCCCCAGAATCAGCGACCGCTTCAGCCCGGCATCCACGGTGAAGGCAATGCTTGCGCCATTTGGCCGCCTGATGGTCTGGCCTTCCAGATCAACGCTCAGCGTTGGAGTAGCGCTTTGCGCATCTGTCATCAACAGGTCCACATCACCCTGGGGCAGGGCAATCGGCAGAATGCCGTTCTTGAAACAATTGTTGAAAAAGATGTCCGCGAATGAAGGTGCTATGATCACCCGAATGCCGAAATCAAGCAGTGCCCAGGGCGCATGTTCCCGGCTGGATCCGCAACCGAAATTGGGACCGGCGACCAGAATCTTTGCCGACCGGTAGGGTTCCCTGTTCAGAACAAAATCAGGGATTTCCTTGCCATCGGCGCTGTGGCGCATTTCATCAAACAGAATGCGGCCAAGGCCCGTACGCAGGATGGTCTTAAGGTACTGCTTTGGCACCAGCATATCGGTATCGATATTGATGATGTTCAGCGGTGCGGCGATGCCGGTCAGGGTCGTGAATTTTTCCATCGTCTAATTCCTTATTGGCCTTTTGGGCTCAGAGCGCGCGCGGATCGATCAGGCGTCCGGAGACGGCAGCAGCAGCAGCCATGGCGGGGGATACCAGATGAGTCCGGCCGCCGCGGCCCTGACGGCCTTCGAAATTGCGGTTGGATGTTGATGCGCAGCGTTCCTGTGGCTTCAGCTGATCCGGGTTCATGCCCAGACACATAGAACAGCCCGGCTCGCGCCATTCGAATCCGGCAGCCTTGAAGATCAGATCCAGACCCTCTTCTTCGGCCTGTGCCTTGACCAGCCCGGAACCCGGCACCACCAGCGCCTGCACGCCATTGGCCACCTTGCGGCCTTCGGCAATTTTGGCGGCCGCGCGCAGATCTTCGATCCGGCCATTCGTGCATGATCCGATGAAGACGCGATCAATTTTCAGGCCTGCCAGCGGCGTGCCCGGCGTCAGGCCCATATAGTCCAGTGCGCGGATCATGCCAGCGCGCTTTGCCGGATCAGCTTCGGCATTGGGGTCAGGAACCAGGGCTGTGATCGGTGCCACCGTTTCCGGGCTGGTGCCCCAGGTCAGCGATGGCGCAATGGATGCGCCATCAATGGTGATGACCTTGTCGTAGACAGCGTCGGCATCTGAATAAAGCCCGCGCCAATAGGTCTCGGCCATCTCCCAGGCTGCACCCTTGGGCGCGCGCGGGCGGCCTTTGAGATAGGCAAAGGTCTTGTCATCCGGTGCGATCAGTCCGGCGCGCGCACCGGCTTCAATTGACATGTTGCAGACGGTCATCCGTCCTTCCATGGACAGTGCGCGAATGGCGTCGCCCGTATATTCGATCACATAACCGGTACCACCGGCGGTACCGATCTGGCCGATAATGGCCAGGATCAGGTCCTTTGGTGTGACGGATGGATCAAGTGTGCCAGTCACATCAATGCGCATGTTGCGCGCCTTGCGCTGAACCAGTGTCTGGGTGGCCAGGACATGTTCGACTTCGGATGTGCCGATGCCAAAGGCCAGGGCACCGAACGCGCCATGGGTTGCGGTGTGGCTGTCACCGCAGACAATGGTCATGCCGGGCTGGGTCATGCCCTGTTCGGGACCAACCACATGGACAATACCCTGGCGGATATCAGCCATGCCGAAATATTCCAGCCCGAAATCCTTTGTGTTCTGTTCAAAAGTTTCGATCTGCAATTTGCCATCCGGATCGGCGATGTGCTGCAACCGGTCGGATGTGGTGGGCACATTGTGATCAACCACAGCCAGGGTTTTGTCCGTCCGGCGCGGGCGGCGGTTTGAAAGCCGCAGACCTTCAAAAGCCTGGGGTGATGTCACTTCGTGGGTCAGGTGCAGGTCGATGTAAATCAGCGACGTGCCATCTGCCTTGGTCGTAACCTGATGTGCGTCCCAGATTTTATCAAACAGCGT
>CAISDR010000367.1 GCA_903884125.1 uncultured bacterium | reverse complement strand
GCCACTTCGCTGGCAAATTTGCGGCAAAGCCGATCACGAAAGTCCCCCTCGTCAACGGTGCCACCGGGGAACTGGTGGGAAATCTTGAGCGTTGTCGTCGCTGCCAGGGCAGAGCAGGTCGAGAAAACTGCGCCAGCGGCCAGGGCAGATACCATTGCGTCACGTCGGGTAATGGTCATGCTTTCCCCCTGTTTTTAGTTTGTGTTGTCATCGAAACCTGAGCGCAGACCCTACGGTGCTGCCCAAAACCTGTCAAATAATCGGTTTTCGGTTGGCCATATGAAGCGCCGAAACCCATTTACAGCGATTTCGCAGATGCACTACTTTATGCTGCGTTTGCAAAAGAATAAATTTAATAATCGCATTTGACCATACATATCTGTTATATCTGCCTTGCGCCATTGGCGCTGCGATCGTGGGGATCGGCACGGGGCAACATAGTCCCGGCCAAAAGGGAGGATAAAATGCTTTCGACGATGACTTCGTATCGACCGGCCATAGGCCAATGGGCATTGGCTGGAACTGCAATATTTGCATCTGTCACCAGTATCGTCGCACTGGCTGAAACGGCTGCCGACAAAAAGGATGCTTCCGGCATTGAATCGATTACGGTTACCGGCACCTATATCAAAGGCACCTCGTCGGACGCCGCATTACCCGTCAGCGTGCTGTCGCAATTTGAAATTCAAAAGCGCGGCGATCCTTCCATCCTTGAACTGATCAAGTCTATTCCGGCCTCAAGCGGCGTTTTGGGTGACACCAATCAGTTCGATGCCCGCGCGCAAGGGACCGAAGGTTCCGGCAGCGTCAATCTGCGCGGGCTTGGACCGCAACGGACACTGGTGTTGATGAATGGCCGCAGGCTGGCAACCAATCCCTTCGGCCTTGCCGGTGACGGGGTAGTCGATACCAATATGTTGCCATCATCCGCCATCGGACGGGTGGAAGTATTAAAGGACGGGGCGGCAGCAACCTATGGCTCTGACGCCATTGCCGGCGTGGTGAACTTTATCACCAAAAAGAATTTTCAGGGCCTGCAGGCCGGTGGCAGTTTCCGGGCCATTGACGGGTCCGATGGTGATTACACAGCCAATATCACCTATGGGTGGGTTGGCGATAACAGCAATGTTCTGATTTCCGGCAGCTATCAGCACCGGTCGGAACTATCCACAACCAAACGCAGCTGGGCCAATCAGGATTATTTGTCCAATCCCGAAGGTGGGTGGTCAGCGGCCGGTAATCCAGGTTCATTTGTCAATCTGGGCACGGGCCAGATCAGCCGCGATGCGGGATGCACCGGGTTAGGTGGCTTTGCCGGATTTAGCGGCACGACGCCGGTCTGTTTCTGGCATTATTCCAACTATGACAACATCGTGGAGAAAGAAGACCACTATCAGATTTATGGCGAACTGAATTCAAGTCTGGACGCCACCACCAAATTCCATGGCGAAGCGTTATATGGTTATTCCAACGTACCGGAATGGAAGACATCGCCATCTTATGCGGCGTTGGCAGTGCCCACTATCGATGCCGTACCTTCGGCGGCATTGGTCGGGCGGTTTTATATTCCGGGCAATAATCCGGGACTTATTGATTACATCGCTAAAAATCCGACGGCACCGGGCAGTGCGCTGTTAGGTGCGGCCGGCGGTTTCATCGTTGCCAACCGGCCATTCGGCATGGGTGGCAAT
Source organism: uncultured bacterium (assembly GCA_903884125.1). Taxonomy (GTDB): domain Bacteria; phylum Pseudomonadota; class Alphaproteobacteria; order CAISDR01; family CAISDR01; genus CAISDR01. The sequence continues at coordinate 4,144 of CAISDR010000367.1, read as the reverse complement.
CCGATGTTCCCAGGTGGTGCATCAACCGGTCAACGCGAATTCGAAGCGGTTCGGGTATCCGGTGATCTGACCGGTAATTTCAAGAATGGCATCGAATGGAATGCGGCTCTGACCTATTCCGAAGAAACCGGGTTCCGCACCGGCTATGACACATTGACCGACCGGTATGAACTGGCCTTGCGCGGGCTGGGTGGCCCCAATTGTAATGTGGCCGCCAATATGCCGGGCCAGAATGGCTGTCTTTGGTATAATCCGTTTTCGAATGCGATTGCATCCAATGCGATTACGGGCGTCGCAAACCCGCAATATAACCCGGCAGTCGCCAATAGCGCCGACCTGGCCCGCTGGTTTTTCCAGGAACTGACAACCCGGCAGGTATCGCGCCTGTTCGTGGCTGATGCAGTAATCAATGGCAAATTGGGAATCACCTTGCCGGGTGGTGATATTGGATGGGCACTTGGTACCCAATATCGCCGGTCACAGTTCCAGTCAGAATTCAACAACCTGTCGAATGCACTGGTGACCCCTTGCGTCAACACACCGGACTACGGCGTTACAAACTGTACAGGGTCGGTGCGTAATGGTCCGTTCCTGTTCCTGGGGGTGGGCACACCGGTCAATCTGGAAAACGATGTCTATGCGCTGTTCGGTGAAACCAGCCTGCCCATTACCTCCAGACTTGAAGCGCAGATTGCCGCGCGGTACGAGGATTATCGCGGGGCGGTTGGCTCGACATTTAACCCCAAAGGATCGTTGCGATTCCAGGCGCTGGACTGGCTGGCCTTGCGCGGGTCGGTGGGCACCACATTCCGTGGCCCATCAAACGTCACGCTGGCACCAAGTTCGGTCACATCCCTGCAAAGCATTTTAGGTGTGTTCCGGGCGGTTGATATTTATGGCAACCCGAAACTCAACCCTGAATCGGCCACGACATATAGCCTGGGTGCTATTCTGACCGCGGGCGCTTTCCACTCGAACATTGATTATTGGGGGTATGACTTCAAAGATCCGATCGTCTCTGAACCAGTGGCCGGTCTGGTCAATACCCTGTTCCCCAATGGCGCCAGCGTCATCAACAATTGCGGCAATCCCGCCTATGCCGCAATTCAGGCGCGGTTTACATTTGCAGGGGCGTGTTCACCCACCACTATCGGACGGTTGCTGACCAAATATATCAACGGTCCGACCATGAAGACATCGGGTATTGATCTGAACGCAGATTACACTTTCAATCAGATCTATGGCGGTGATCTGACCATTGGCGGTGATGCGGCCTATGTCCTGCAATACTCAATCGGGCCGACTCAGGTTGAAGGACAGACGGTATCCCCTGCATTCAACGCTGTTGGCTATCTGAATTATCAGACCGTGTCCTATCCAATTCCGCGCTGGAAGGGCAATGCCGTCGTTGAATATTCAATGGGTGATCACAATCTGCGCTGGCAATTCAAATATGTGAACGGCTATATCGACCAGCGCACGGCACCCTTTGCGGCATCACCGAACTATAATGGTCTGGTTCTGCCACAGGGAAAGAAGATCGATTCCAATCTGACTAGCGATGTGACCTATCGGGTGTTCCTGCCCATGGACATCACCGCGACGGCATCGATCCTCAATGTGACGGACGAAGCACCGTCCTTTGCCCGACTGGATCTGAACTATGACCCGTTCACAGGCGATCCGATTGGCCGGTCGTTCAAGATAGGATTCCAGAAGAAATTCTGATCGATCCTGAACCAAACAAAGAAAAGACACCGCGTCGGGCTCATACCCGGCGCGGTGTTTTCATGTGGGGCGAATGCGTCGAATAATGGTCAACGCCGCCAGCACAATTGCCGCCGCCATCAGAAACGGCGCGCCTGGAAAATAAACCGGCGCTACGGGCGCAGAAAAAAAGCTTAACGTCTGCGTAAACAGAGCCGGTGCCAAAACTTCGGTGATGCTTTGCAAACTGGCAAGCCCACCCTGCAATTCACCCTGCCGGTCCTGCGGTGCAGCAGCCGTCAATTGCGCAGACATGCACGGATAGACCAGCCCCTCCATCGCCCCCAGGGTCATGGCGATATACATGGTCCAGCCATAAGGGCTTAGCCCGGTGCCAACAAATTCAATGATGGCGACGATCATCCCAAGTTCAAGCGCGCGGCGTTCGCCCATGCGCTTGATGATCGGCCCGACCATGGTGGTCTGTGCAATCGTCATCATGAGTCCGACATAGGCCAGCGACAGGCCGATCATGGTCGGGCTCCAGTCGAATTTCAGTTTCACATAAAATGCCCATGAAGACGGATAGGCATGATGCGCCATCGCCCACAGGAACTGAGCGATAATCAGCCCACGTATGGTCTGAAATGACCAGATCCGGCGCGCGGCAGCCCATGGATTGGCATTGGTCAGGCTGAATGGTCGGCGCAGATCTTTGGAAAGGCTTTCAGGCAAGGCAAAAATGCCCACCACACCATTGATTGCAGCCAGAATTGCTGCGGCCAGAAAGGGCGCGCGCGGACCAAAATCACCCAAAAGCCCACCAAGGGCCGGCCCAAGAATAAAGCCCAGACCAAAGGCTGCACCCAGAAAGCCGAAATAACGCGCCCGCTGATCGGCAGGCATCACATCTGCAATATAGGCACCAGCGGGTCCATAAATCGCCCCGGCCATGCCCGACACCAGCCGCCCCAAAAACAGCCACGCAAAAGTGGGTGCATAGGCCATCAGCGCATAATTGAAAGCGAAAGCAAACATGGAAGCCAGTATCACCGGCCGTCTGCCAAAACGGTCGCCGAGATTTCCAATAACCGGACCAAACAGAAACTGGGTCAGCGCATAGGCAACCATAAGCCAGCCCCCAAGACTGGCGGCCTCGTTCATCTCGACATTGGCGATTGAGGCAATCAGGGTTGGCATGACCGGAATGATCACACCAAATCCGATTGAATCGATAAGTACGGCACCAATGACCGTATAGACGCCAAAGGTGCGCTGCTGCTGATTCAAACCTTCACCCCCTGCCAACCGTGACAGTTATCCTGCCACGGTGTGCTTCATAGGGGAAGCGTGCGGATCAGGCGAGAATACGCACCATCAGTTTTTCGTATCCTTTGACAAAGGCCGATGGCACCCGCTTGGGTTCACCCAGAACCTCGATTTTATCAAAACGTTTCAGGATTTCTTCCCAGACAATGCGCAATTGCATTTCGGCCAGACGATTGCCCACACAGCGGTGAATGCCAAAACCGAATGAAAGATGCTGGCGGGGCCGCGCGCGGTCAATGATGAACTCATTGGGGCGTTCGATCGCCTCTTCATCGCGATTGCCCGATACATACCACATGGCAACCTTGTCACCCTTTTTAATGGTCTTGCCGCCGATCTCATAATCAGCAAGTGCCGTACGGCGCATATGGGCCAATGGTGTCTGCCAGCGGATGATTTCCGGTACCATGGATTCAATCAGTGCCGGATTGGCCCGCAACTTGCGCCACTGTTCCGGGTTCTGGCTCATCGCCAGAAGGCCACCGGTAATCGAATTGCGTGTCGTGTCATTCCCACCCACAATCAGCAGGATCAGATTTCCAAGATATTCCATCGGCTGCATGTTGCGTGTGGCTTCGGCATGGGCCAGCATGGAAACCAGATCGGGCGTGGGGGGGGCATTGACCCGCTGGTTCCACAGTTCTGTGAAATAGGCCAGACATTCCAGCAGATGCGCCCGGCGTTCATCTTCCGATGAAATAAGGCCAGCATTGATACCGGTGGTCGCAATATCCGACCACCATGTCAGTTTGCGCCGGTCTTCCCAGGGAAAATCGAACAGGGTCGCCAGCATCTGGGTGGTCAATTCAATTGATACTTTTTCAACCCAGTTAAACGGCTCGTTCCGGGGCAGATTGTCCATGATCTTGCCTGCGCGCTCGCGGATCGTAGATTCCAGCTTGGCAAGATTATCGGGGGCAACTATGCCTGATACCGCCTTGCGCTGATCATCATGCTTGGGCGGGTCCATGGCGATGAACATCGGCAGGATGAAGTCAGACTGCTGGTCCTGCAGGGTGATGCCGCCAAGAATCGCCTCGGATGAAAACACCGCATGATTGGTGTCAATCGCCATGATGTCTTTGTATTTGGTGATCGACCAATAGGG
>CAISDR010000366.1 GCA_903884125.1 uncultured bacterium | reverse complement strand
TGCGTCCAAGGCGCTCTATCTGATGGGCGAGTTCGGCTACATCAATCCCATCATGGCGGGCTGGCTGCCGGCCGTGCTTGTGCTGGCGGGCGTGGGCGTGGTGCTGCTGGTGATCCAGAAGAGGCGCGGGATGGGCGTGGGGTTGAAGGATACGCCGGAGTTGGCGGACGCCTGAATGTCCGCTTCTGACCCAAAGCGGACGTTCGGGCACGTGCAGAGGACATCGGCATCAGGCATGTTCCAACTGATAGCCCGCTGTTACATTCCGCCCTTGGGGTCGAATATCTGAACGGAGCTGAATGCGTCCAAATAAGCTTCTGTATGTGGATACGATGCGCGGTTGGGCGATCCTGATGGTGATCGTCTGCCATCAGGCGCAAGCCTTCCGCCATCTGTCAGCGCCAGTCAGCCTTTTGGCGTCCTATGGTCAGACGGGCGTGTTCCTGTTTTTCCTCGCTTCAGCGTTCACGCTGTGTAATTCGGCAGTAGAGCGCAGCGGCGAGCCCAACCAAACATGGAACTTCTTTCTTCGCCGGTTTTTTCGCATTGCACCACTATACTATGTCGGCATCGCCTTGTTCTGGATGATAAAGTCGTTCGTTCCGCAGCTAGTGAAGGGTTACCTGGGCGAATATTCGGGCACTGCTTTGGCCGCAAATCTGGTGCTGTTGCATGGCCTGCAGCCGGGGGCTTTTGAGGGCTTGGTTCCGGGTGGATGGTCTATCGGTACTGAATGGGCTTTCTACCTGCTCTTCCCGGCGCTCTATCCCGCCTGCTGCTGGCTACGGGACACTTGGGAATGGAAAGTACTGTTACTACTGCTGGCAGCCATGGCCGGAGTGGCGGCGCTGTTGCTCGCTTATGTGGGAATGAATAACTCAATTTATTGGTTCTGGTATGACTCCATCATCAACCAACTGCCAGAATTCTTGGTCGGAATTATTCTGTTCATGGCTGTGCAAGACGGCGCGTTCCGCCCCAACCTACGGCGTGATGTTCCTGCCTTCCTATTCACGGGGGCACTGGCGATTTGGGTACTCTATGCTCACTTGTTTGGTGCCTTGCCGCTCGCCTCGGCGATTTCCTTCGTCTTTCTTTTTAATATTCTTCGGGTCACCAGCACATCCTACGGGTTAGTGGAACGGATTGGTCGTGCCTCCTATTCCATGTATGTCTTTCATACTGTTTTTGCGGTGTGCGCCACGCGGGCGATTTTAGGGATCGTGGCGATTCCCGAGTCTTTGGAGACCGCTGCGTTTGCCGCCGCTTGCGGTGGATCCATATTGGCAACCTATCTGGTGGGTAGGGCGAGCGAAAAATTGATTGAGCATCCATTCATCGCGCTGGGCCGCCGCCTGACTGCCTGAACAGCAAAGAGAAATTGAATGTCCGCTTTTGGCGCAAAGCGGACATCGAGGTCAGGAAATAGGCCGTCCAAAGCGCAGGACAACTGGAAGGATTAACAATCAGAGGGGGTAAAGTCTTTGGGCTTTCTCTTTACCACCCGGATTTGCGGGCCATGATACGGTTTAGTTCACCTTCACCAGATGCTCATGCACCGCCTTGCCGGTGGCGATGTCGGTGCCGAACACATCCAGCGCGGGCACGTCGGGCAACAGCCCACCCTCCTTCACCTGCAGATAGATGTACGCCACCTTCACGGTGTGGCTGCCGACCTGCGTCAACACCTGCGGCTTGTGCTGCGCATCCAGGGTCACGCTGAATTTGCGATCGGGCAGTGCGGCAATCGCAAATGTCACCGGCTTGCCGGGCTGGGCGCGGTCAGCGCGCACGCCATAGGCCATCATGCGTTCGATCATGTTCAGCGACTGCCTGCTGCCGTCGATGTTGAACTTGCGCCAGAAGCCTTCCACCGGATTGCCGCGGTCGATCTCGCCCTTGCCGTCCAGCCGCGCCGCATAAATGACAGTGTTGGAATTGGGGGAGCGCTGGACATAGAAAAGCTGATTGGGTTCGTCCGGCGTCTTGAATTCGGGGCGCAGATGCTCGATGCGGTCGCTTTCCGTCACCGTGCTGGTGAAGCTGCGTG
>CAISDR010000365.1 GCA_903884125.1 uncultured bacterium | reverse complement strand
GCATTCATGACTGATCCCGCAACTGAATTGGGCGCTCGCGCCATGGCCGGGCTGAACGATATCGAAAAACGTCTGGGACTTGATTTCGGCGGCATTGATTTCACACTGCTGCCCGACGGACGCGTACTCGTTTTCGAAGCCAACGCAACCATGGCCGTGCACCTGTCCGACAATATCAATGACTTTCCTTACAAGCACGACGTTGTGCCAAAAATATTCGCCGCAGTTGAAACCATGCTGGCCCGCCGAATTGATGACTTTAAGCAACCTTGACAAATGTTCGCTTTTTGTTCTTATCTTCGTTCACGCGATTTAGCTAACAAATGGGGGGAACCAAAGTGACCGATAACCTGCCGCTCAAATTCTATCATGCGCCAAACAGTCGATCTGGCGGCGTGCGTGTTCTGCTGGAAGAACTGGGCGCTGCCTATGACGTCCATGGCATAAGCCTTGCGCGACAAGATCAGCTTAAACCTGAATTTCTGGCGGTAAATCCATTGGGCAAGGTCCCTGCCATCGTCCATGGCAATTCGCTGGTCACCGAACAGGTGGCGATTTACATTTATCTGGCAGACTACTTTTCCGAAGCTGGGCTGGCACCGGGACTGCACGACCCACAGCGCGGCCCCTATCTGCGCTGGCTGGCCTATTACGGATCGTGTTTTGAACCTGCCATTGTTGACCATGCACAAAAGCGTGAACCGGGTACGCGCGGCATGTCGCCATATGGCACTTATGAGGGCGTCATCGATACGCTTGAAGCCGCGCTGAAAGCCGGTCCATTTCTGCTGGGTGAAAAATTTTCCGCAGCGGATGTTTTATGGGGCGGTGCACTGAAATGGACGATGGGATTCAAGATTGTGCCCGAACGTCCGGTGTTTGTGTCCTATATGGAACGGGTAACCAGTCGCCCTGCTGCCTTGCGTGTCAGCGAGCTTGATGCGGCGCTGGCAACAACGCTATCTGCCTAAAAAAGACGGCATATCAATAAAAAAGCCCTCGCCATTTTTCGGCGAGGGCTTTTTCAGTTCTGCGTCTGTGTCTAGCCGTGGGCCAGCACGGCCAGTAATAACAAGGCCACGATATTCGTGATCTTGATCATCGGATTGACCGCCGGACCGGCAGTGTCCTTGTACGGATCACCAACAGTATCGCCGGTCACGGCAGCCTTGTGGGCTTCCGAACCCTTGCCACCATAATGGCCTTCTTCGATGTATTTCTTGGCATTGTCCCACGCACCGCCACCGGCGGTCATGGAAATCGCCACGAACAGACCGGTCACGATCACACCCAGCAACATCGCGCCCAAAGCGGACAATGCTGCTGCCTTGCCCGCGATCACCAGAATGACCAGGAACAAAGCGATGGGCGACAATACCGGCAACATTGACGGCACGATCATTTCGCGAATGGCCGCACGGGTCAGCATGTCAACCGCTGCCGAATAGTTCGGCTTGGCTGTGCCTTCCATGATGCCGGGGATTTCGCGGAACTGGCGACGCACTTCCTCGACCACGGCACCGGCTGAACGCCCCACCGCCATCATGCCCATCGCACCAAACAGATAGGGCAACAGGCCCCCGATCAGCAGGCCGATGACCACGTACGGGCTCGACAGGCTGAAATCCGCCACCACACCCTGGAAATAGGTGTAGCGATCTGCGTGTTCGGCAAAATAAGTCAGGTCAGACGTATAGGCCGCAAACAGCACCAGCGCGCCCAGACCGGCTGAACCAATGGCATAACCCTTGGTCACGGCCTTGGTGGTGTTACCCACCGCGTCCAATGCGTCGGTATATTTGCGTACATCGGCTTCAAGGCCCGCCATTTCGGCTATGCCACCGGCATTGTCAGTCACGGGACCATAAGCATCGAGTGCCACAATCATGCCAGCCAGCGCCAGCATGGTGGTGACCGAAATCGCGATACCAAACAGACCTGCCAGCAGGTACGTCACCAGAATACCCGCGACGATGATCAGCGCCGGCATGGCCGTTGCTTCCATCGATACGGCCAGACCCTGGATGACATTGGTGCCATGACCTTTGGTCGATGCTTCGGCGACCGATTTCACCGGGCGATAGTCCGTGCCGGTATAATACTCAGTCACCCACACAATCGCACCCGTGATCACGAGGCCCGTAACACCGCAATAAAACAGGCTCAGGCCCGTGAACGTCTGGCCTGAAACGGTCAATGTCGTAGTCAGGCCCAGTACATGATCAATGGCCCAGTAAACCGCACCCAAAGATAAGATGCCCGTCGCGATCAGGCCCTTATACATGGCCCACATCACATTGGTCGAACCACCCAGACGCACAAAAAACACGCCGATGATCGACGTGATAATGCACACCCCGCCAATGGCCAGCGGCAGCATCATTGCCTTGGCAGCCAATGTCGGATCAGCGGCAAAAAAGATTGAGCCCAGGACCATGGTGGCAACCGTGGTCACCGCATAGGTTTCAAAAAGGTCAGCGGCCATACCGGCGCAGTCACCCACATTGTCGCCCACATTGTCAGCGATCACGGCGGGGTTACGGGGGTCATCTTCGGGAATGCCCGCTTCGACCTTGCCGACCAGATCGGCACCAACGTCCGCACCCTTGGTGAAGATACCGCCGCCCAGACGGGCAAAGATCGAAATCAGCGATGCGCCAAAGCCCAAGGCAACCAGCGAGTCAATCAGCTCGCGGCCTTCGGTGCCCTGCGCCAGAAGGACGGTGTAATAGACCGCAACCGACAGCAGGGCCAGACCCGCCACCAGCATGCCGGTCACCGCACCTGCCTTGAACGCCATGGCAAGGCCCGGCGCCAGACCACCACGCGCCGCTTCGGCCGTGCGCACATTGGCGCGCACCGACACGTTCATGCCGATATAACCGGCAAGACCCGACATCGTGGCCCCAATGGTAAAGCCAATGGCGACCTTGATGCCCAGTTGCCAGGCAGCCAGAACGACGATAACCGCGCCAACGATGGCGATGGTTGAATATTGCCGGTTCAGATAGGCGGATGCCCCTTCCTGAATGGCGGCGGCGATTTCCTGCATTTTGGCATTGCCAGCCGGGGCCGACAGGATCGAGCTGCCCGCCCAGACCCCATAGGCCAGGGCAAGTCCGCCACAGGCGATGACCAGATATAAATCTTGCATGAGCTTTTGGTTCCCTCCACTTAAGTCTCACAGCAAGAGGCAGCACATCCTCGGCCAAAGCCTTGACCGGTTCGAGCCTTTACCGACTCGATTTTTAGCGATGTGCCCCCCTAAACCGGTGGGCACCATGCCAAATGTGCCGGGGCAAAGCAACAAATAGCCAAGCCAATTGACCTTTTGGCCCGGTCAGGGCTGCGATTTACCTACGGAATCATCGGTCGGTGGCAGCTTAGGCGCGGTATTGGGCCGCTTCTGACTGGCCAGGCATAATTGCGCCACCGCTAATTCTGGGGTCAGAACAGCCTTGGGCATGCCCGCGCGGTCGGGGTTAGCTGCTGCCTGGGCAATTCGAACCGCCAGCGGCCAGGTGCTTTTGATATATGCAATAATGGCCATTGCATCCCGATCAGACAGGACCCCGGCATAACGGGGCATGTCAATCCCAACCCCTGCCCCATTTTGAATGGTTGCCAAAAGTTCGGCATCGGAATGTTCATGCATATGCCCGGATGCATCATGAGGCGGCGCCTTCATCCGTCCGTCGGCGGCGCGCACCCGCCAGCCAAACTGCCCCTGCAGCCTGGCCCCGTGGCAGCTGGCACAATATTGAACATGCAGCCTATGGCCATGGGCGATCTGGGTGCGATCATCCGCATTGGCCAATCCCGTCGCTCGAACAGGCAAATTCAACGGCGGCGTTCCCAGCGCCAGGCCGACGATAAAAAGGACCCCGGCCATCAATAAAACGAGATGCATACTGATTTTCATAGGTCTTAATACCTCAAACTCATTGCTCAGATTATATGGAATCAAGGCCGGGTGTGATGGCTAGCAACGAAGAGACAAAAATGTCTAAACTGTTTGTCAATTGGGCGGCCATCTGGCCAAGACCCAGAATGGCAAACAGAAGACCTGACAAAGGTCAAAGCGGAAGAAACAGGGACTGATCATGACCTTTCAGACTATTGCAAGTGTTGATCCAACCAAGGCCGGCTTTTCTGCTGAACGTCTGGAACGCCTGACGCAGCATCTGGAGCGGGAATATATTGCCAAAGGCCGGATAGCGGGCGCACAGCTGGCGATTGCCCGGCATGGTCAGACCGCTTATTTCCGTTCGTTTGGTTCAATGGATATTGAACGCAATAAACCGGTCAGGGACGACACGATCTTCCGCATTTATTCGATGACCAAGCCCATCGTTTCAATCGCATTGATGATGCTGTACGAACGCGGTCTTTTTCAGCTCGGCGATCCGGTTGCCCGCTTCTTTCCTTCCTGGAACAGACAGCGTGTCTGGGTATCCGGCGAGGGCGCAGACATGGTCACCGAAGCACCAAAGCGCCCGGTCAATTTTCAAGACATGCTGACCCACATGGGTGGACTGACTTATGGCGGCATGTTGCCGAACAATCCATCGACCCATCCGGTTGATGCCGCCTATAAGGCACTGAAAGTGCGAAGTGCGGGGACTGCCGACACGCTGGTTGATTTCATGGAAAAGCTGGCACAGGTGCCCTTGCGCTATCAGCCCGGAACGCGCTGGCAATATTCGCTGGCCAGTGATGTTTGCGGAGCGCTGGTCGAAGCGTTATCCGGCAAGTCGCTGGATGTATTTCTGGCCGAGGAGATTTTCGAGCCGCTGGGTATGGTCGATACAGCATTTTATGTGACGCCGGACCGGCTGGATCGCTTTGCTGCCAATTACCAGCGCGGCGAGGATAAAAAGCTGAAACTGCTGGATGACCCGGCGACAAGTGCATATTTAAGAAAACCGGCGCTGATTTCCGGCGGTGGCGGGCTGGTGTCGACCACGGCCGACTACCTGCGGTTTTGCGAGATGTTGCGACGTCAGGGCATGGGACCAAAGGGTCGGATTATCGGCGCACGCACACTGGCCATGATGCATCGCAATCATCTGCCCAATGGACAGGACCTGACCAATATCGCGCTGGATAGTTTTTCGGAAACCGGCAATGACGGCGTTGGATTTGGTCTGGGCTTTGCGATGGTCAATGATCAGGTGGCGGCGAAATCACCATCGCTGGGCGACTATTACTGGGGTGGTGCCGCATCGACCATTTTCTGGATCGATCCAGGCGAAGATATGTCGGTGGTTTTCATGACCCAGTTCATGCCCAGCGGCACGTTCAATTTCCGCGGCCAGTTGAAAAACATCATTTACGGCGCAATGGAAGAATAGGAGCAGGCGCTATTATTTTTTCGGCTGCTGGCGTGGCGCCGGTGGGGTCGTGCCATCAGGTCTGGCCTCGGCGTCCCTGCCCGGTGATGTGGCACCTTCCTGCGCCAGTTTCATCTTGAGTTTTTTCAGGAATGCGGGATTGGCCGTGCGGCCTTTCAAAAACAGGTTGATCGCTTCCTTGGCAGCTTCCTTGTCATAGGGTTCCTCGCCCGTCAGTTTCTGCTGAACAAAGGTCAGGACCTTTGGATCCAGTGTCTCGCGCAAAGCGCGGATCTGTGATTTCAATTTGGCGACCAGCGGATCAGACGGTGGCATTTGAATTCCTTGCTCAGGTTGCAGGGCGCATCGGCGACGGCGGGCCAAGCTTTCGATCTTTCACAACGGCCGCATCCCCGCCCTGTGCTTTCAGCCAGGCATTCAGCTCAGCCTTTTGCGGCGGCGCCATTGTGCGAAATACTTCTGCAAGTGCGGGACCTGCCGATTTGCGCCCGCCTTCATAGGCCTTGCGATAGGACTTGAATGCGGCAATGGAATCCTGGGCCAGACCTTGCCCGTTCTGCTCCATATACCCTATCATTTCGAATGCTTCGGGATCCTGTTTGTTTTCGGCCCGGCGCATGATGACACCTACGTCATCGTCATTAAAGGCAATGTTGGGCCATGCCTCGCGCAATTTATTCCAGGCTGCAATATCCAGCGCATCACGCTTAACTGCCTCAATATCCTCAAGCGATGCGGCGTCGTTTTGATCGTCGCCCTTGCGGCGCAGGCATTCCGGTGGCGGGTCGGCCGACAGGCACATATATGTCCGCATTAACCCACCGAATTTTCCGCGCTCGTCCACATTCCATTTGGATTCCCAGGTATTGACGGGTGGCGGCATCAGATTGGCAGGCATCTGCACAGAACCGGGCGGCGAGCCTGGCCCCGTCAACGGTGTTGCAACCGCACCCTCCGGTGCATCGGAACCCGGCGCGGAGGGCGGACTCTGAGCATAACCGGTTGCCGGGCAGGCAAGCATCAGTGCCGTCAGACAAAGGGTAGCAAGAATCCCGGTCACAGTCCCCCATTGCCGTGTCGCCGGGCAATGCGACACGTCCGAAGGCCCGACAGCAGACCGGGGCCAGAATTTCAAGCCGACGGGCCAGACACCCGGTTGATTCCAGGGTGCCAAACACCAACAGTCCAATGGGGCATGGCTGAAACCCGGAAAATTCCCCGGTCGCTCAGACCTAAACCCTATGATCCAGTGGCGAATGACCCAAAGGGTTCGCCGCATTATTATTCTTCCGAGCTTGCCACGGTTCCGAATCTTTTACGGCCCGTTTCGCACCGGCAATAATTGCATCATTGGTGGCTTGGTACAACGCGCGGGTATGAGAGATCGTTTGTGCGATCAGATCAGGGTCCGGCAGCAGATACGGTGTACTTCCGATGGTCGACATGTTGAACTCCTTTTGAATTCGCCATTGCCGCTTTTTACGGCGTTGTCAACCTAGCAGGGTTTTAAGCAAATTTCAAGATGCCATATGAATTCTGAACAATACGGGGCTGATCGCTTTCCGGACAATATTTATCCACAGATCGCACTTGACCCGATTCAAGAACGCAACTAGAACATTAACTCAGTTGCTGATTTGTTCTTTTGGCGGGTATGGTGCCGGGGGACACGCAGCTTGCGGGGAAAGCGGGGGTTTCGATGTTGACGCGCAAACAGTATGAATTGTTGTTGTTAATCAATGCGCGGATCAAGGAAACTGGCGTGCCTCCGTCATTTGATGAAATGAAGGATGCGCTGGATCTGCGGTCCAAATCCGGCATTCACCGCCTGATCGGGGCGCTGGAGGAGCGCGGTTTTCTGCGCCGCCTGCCCCATCGCGCGCGCGCGCTTGAAGTGTTGAAAATGCCGGACAATATGGTCGAACCGGCAAAACGGCAGGGTTTCTCCCCCAATGTTATCGAAGGATCGCTTGGCCGACAGGCCATTGCCACCCGTGGGCCGCGTGGCCTGCGTGATGATGCGGCCAATGATACGGTCAATATCCCCATGGTTGGCCGGATCGCCGCAGGTACACCAATCGAAGCGTTGCAGGATGTATCCGCCCAGATCCCCGTTCCCGCGTCCATGATCAAGGGCGGCAGCCATTTCGCGCTGGAGGTT
>CAISDR010000364.1 GCA_903884125.1 uncultured bacterium | reverse complement strand
CGCGCGCCGTGCGGTTGAGCGAAAAAGTACCGGGCATTGTCTATGGCGGCGGTGGCCAGCCCATGACCATTTCCATCGGTGCCAAGCTTCTGACCCGCGAAGTCAGCCGGGGCCGCTTCTTTAACACCCTGTTTGAAATCGACCTGGGCAGCGAAAAGCTGAATGCGGTTCCCCGCGACGTCCAGATGCATCCGGTCACTGACCGCGTGGTTCATGTGGATTTCCTGCGGATCGTTCCGGGCTCGCGCATCGACATCGAAGTGCCAGTTGTATTTTTGAACCAGGACAAGGCACCGGGCGTGAAAAAAGGCGGCGTTGTCAACGTGGTCCGTCACGTGGTGTCGCTGAACTGCCCGGCAGATCAGATCCCTGATCGTCTGGAAGCGGATCTGGCTGGCTATGACATTAATGACAGCCTGCATATTTCGGCCATCAAGCTGCCCGAAGGCGTGCGCCCCACCATTCGCGACCGCGATTTCACCATTGTGACCATCGCCCCGCCGACAGCCGCCGAAGAAAAGGCAGCAGCCGGTCCGGCCGCCGCCGCAGCACCCGCAGCAGCCAAGGGCAAGGCTGCCGCCGCACCTGCCAAGGCCGCTGCACCCGCCAAAAAGAAATAGTCTCCGGCATTCAGGCGATCGGGCCCTGGTGGCCCGATCTTTTTGCCCGGGCGATAGCTTAAGGAGGCCCCATGCTGCTTATGGTCGGCCTGGGCAATCCTGGGCCTGAACATGCAAATCAGCGCCACAATATTGGCTTTATGGCGCTGGATCGCATACATGCGGCCCATTCCTTTGGCCCATGGCGCGCAAGGTTTCATGCTCAGGTCTCCGAAGGCTTTCTAAGCGGGATCAAGACCCAGCTGCTGAAACCCATGACCTATTACAATGAAAGCGGTCGTGCGGTCGCCGAGGCCATGCGGTTTCATAAAATTGATCTGGAGCAGCTTGTTGTGATTCATGACGAGCTGGCTTTGGCACCTGCGAAAATTCGTGTGAAAACCGGCGGTGGATCGGCAGGCAATAATGGCATCAAATCGGTCGACGCGCATTGTGGTCCCGATTTTCGTCGTGTGCGGGTGGGCATCGGCCATCCCGGTGACAAGGATCAGGTACACGGTCATGTGCTGCATGCCGTATCAAAGGCTGAACGCCAGTGGCTTGATCCGCTTCTGGATGTTATGGCCCAGCATGCCGGGCTTTTGGCCCAGGGGCGTGATGATCAGTTCATGAACAAGGTAAGCCTGGCGCTGAAGCCGGATGAAACCGAGAAATAAGGGTGAGGGCTTAAGCCATGGGTTTCAAATGCGGTATTGTGGGACTGCCCAATGTGGGCAAATCCACCCTGTTCAATGCCCTGACGGAAACTGCCGCGGCGGCGGCGGCCAATTATCCGTTCTGCACCATCGAGCCCAATGTGGGTCAAGTGCCGGTGCCCGACCCCCGGCTAGACCAGATTGCCGCCATAGCCGGATCGGCAGAAATCCTGCCCACACAGCTGGGTTTTGTGGATATCGCCGGTCTGGTGCGCGGCGCATCCAAAGGTGAAGGACTGGGTAACCAGTTTCTGGGTCATATCCGCGAAGTGGATGCGATCTGTCACGTACTGCGCTGCTTTGAAGATGGCGACATAACCCATGTGGAAGGGCGCATCGACCCTATTGCCGATGCCGAGGTGGTGGAAACCGAACTGATGCTGGCCGATCTGGACAGCCTGGAGCGCCGATTGGTGCCTATGGCCAAAAAGGCCAAGTCGGGGGACAAGGAAACGATTGAAACCATCGCCCGCATGGAACGCGCGCTGGTCGCGTTGCGCGATGGACGCCCGGCACGCAGTGTTATTCTGGATGCCGAAGATGGCATTCAGATGCAGCGTCTGGGTGTGATCACTGCCAAGCCGGTTTTATACGTGTGCAATGTCGAAGAAGCATCAGCCGCCAATGGCAATGCGCTGTCAGCAAAAGTTGCTGAAATGGCAGCAAAGCTTGATGCCGGATCAGTGGTGGTATCCGCCCAGATCGAGGCCGAGGTCGCCCAGTTACATGGCGAAGACCGCGTCGAATTTCTAAGCGCGCTGGGACTTAGCGAAACCGGTCTCGCGCGGGTGATCCGCGCGGGCTATTCACTGCTGCATCTGATCACCTATTTCACGGCCGGACCAAAAGAAACCCGCGCCTGGACAATACCTGTCGGCACACGTGGACCACAGGCCGCCGGTGTCATCCATTCGGACTTTGAAAAAGGTTTCATTCGCGCCGAGACAATCGCCTATGCCGATTACATCGCCCATAAAGGCGAAGCTGGCGCGCGCGATGCGGGCAAATTCCGGCTGGAGGGCAAGGATTATGTGGTGCAGGACGGCGACATCCTGCATTTCCGCTTTGCCAATTAAACCAGGTCACAGACCATGATGTTCGAAGACGAAGCAGCCCTGATCGCCCATGGACAGGCGTTTGTTGCAACCACATTGCCCAAGGCGCGCTGGACCCATGAGGGACATTTTGCAGCAGCGCTTTATCTGATCGCGCGCTGCCCCGACATTGTGCCGGAACGTGATATGCCGGATATGATCAGGCGATATAATATCGCAACCGGTGGCGAGAATACCGACAGCGCGGGCTATCATGAAACAATTACGCAGGCGAGCCTGATCAGATCACGCCGCTTGCTGGCAACCCGCCCGGTGAACGAACCATTGCACCTGACGCTTGGCGCACTGATGCAATCATCGCTTGGCAACAAGGACTGGCTTTTGGCCCACTGGTCACGCCCGACTTTATTTTCCGTCGCGGCACGACGGCATTGGGTAGCACCTGATCTGGCAGCATTATAGGCGCGTAATCCGCCCAATATCGTTTCAGCCCGGATAAAGAGGCACGAATCCTTGACCAGTACCTCACTCGCCATGGTCGTGCTTGCTGCCTGCCTTCATGCAAGCTGGAACCTTATGTCAAAGCACACGGCAGCGGCAGGCGTGGTTTTTGTTTTTGCCTCCAGCACACTTGCTCTGGTGGCATTCGCGCCATGGGCACTTTGGATCGTTGTGCAACACCCCATAGTCTGGACGTGGCAAGTTGCGGGCTGCATTTTTCTGAGCGCGCTGATTAATCTTACCTATAGTCTGTGCCTTCAGCGCGGCTATCAGGTGGCAGATTTGTCCGTGGTCTATCCCATCGCACGCGGCACCGGACCGTTGCTTTCATCCATTTGCGCCTATATGGCCTTTTCGGAATCGCCAACACTGACTGGCGTTTCAGGTCTGATTGGTGTGATCACCGGCATCGGCCTGATCACCACCCAGGGGAACCTGCACGCATTTCGAAGGCCAGCGGGCAAACTTGGCCTTTTCTGGGGTGGTGCGACCGGTGCGCTGATCGCCGCCTATACCATTATTGATGCATCAGCGATCAAGATGCTTGACCTTCAACCGGTGTTTTTTTTCTGGTCGTCGACGCTGTTGCGCGTGGCGATGATGGCCCCGGTTGTCTTGCGCGATCCTGCACAGAGCCTGCGACGCATGCAGGGGAACTGGTGGCTGGCCATGGGCGTGGGCCTGCTTTCAACACTTTCCTACGCACTCATCCTGACCGTCCTGCAAATGGGCGCCCCGGTCAGTATCGTGGCACCCGCCCGCGAGATGTCGATGATGGTCGGCACCTTGCTGGGTATGGTGATTTTAAAAGAACACGTCGGTCCCTGGCGTTTGACCGGATGTATCGTTCTGGTCGGCGGCGTCATCTGTCTGGGTGCTGCACGACCCTGATCAATACATTACGGCTTCGCACCGACATTCAACCCGGTATGAAACGCTGCAAATGCCCAGAGATCGGCGGTCTCTGCGATGATCTTGTCCGTGGGTTTGCCAGAGCCATGACCGGCACGGGTCTCGATACGGATCAGGTGCGGCTTGGGTCCGACCGCTGCTGCCTGAACTGCGGCGATATATTTAAAACTGTGTCCCGGCACGACGCGGTCATCGGTATCAGCGGTGGTTGCAAGTATGGCCGGATAATCGCGACCACCCTTGATATTGTGATAAGGCGAGTAGGTGAGCAGGTTTTTAAAATGCACTTCTTCAACCGGATCGCCGTAATCATCCGTCCAATAGCGCCCGGCCGTAAAGCGGGTATAGCGCATCATGTCCATCACGCCCACCGCTGGCAAAGCTGCTGCAAACAGATCCGGGCGCTGGTTGACCACGGCCCCGATGAGCAGGCCACCATTGGACCCGCCCTGGATCGCCAGTTGCTGCGGTGATGTCAGCCCCCGTTTGACCAGATATTCCCCGGCAGCGATGAAATCATCAAACACGTTCTGCTTTTTCAGCAATCGACCGGCATCATGCCACGGCTTGCCATATTCCCCACCACCCCTGAGATTTGCGACCGCATAAATGCCGCCCGCTTCAATCCAGGCGATGCGGGTGGCACTGAATGCCGGTGTCAGGGAGATTTCAAAGCCACCATAGGCGTAAAGCAGGGTAGGATGCGGTTTAGTCAAATCCAGCTTTGCCTGACGCACGATAAACATCGGAATCTGTGTACCGTCCTTTGACGGGTAGAATACCTGTTCAACAACAATTGATTTTGGATCAAAGGATGACTTCGGCACCAGGAACGGCACTGATTTGAGGTTGGATACATCCAGTTTATAGACGGTTGCGGGTGCATTGAATGAGGTGAAGGCGTAATAGGTCGACGGACGGTCATTGCGTCCGCCAAATCCGCTGGCTGAACCAATGCCGGGCAAAGTTATTTTGCCTTTGGCGAGACCATTCAGATCAAACACGCGCACGTCCGCTTTCACATCATCCAGATATTCCGCAATGATCCGCCCGCCGATCAGGCTGGCCCCGGTCAGTGTCGCCCGCGACTGGGTGACGACCGGGTTCATCACGACATTGCCCGATGCAGAAAGATCAACCGAGACAATCCGGCTTAACGGGGCGTCCAGATCGGTGACCAGATAAATCCGGTCGCCATCGGAACCTGCATAAGAATAGGCGTTGTCATGCCCGGATACCAAAATGCGCGGTGGCGAATCCGGCCGGGCAAGATCCATCGCGCGCACCTGCGGTCGGTTGTCGGTGCCCAGATTTGAAAAGATCAACAGCCAGCGGCCGTTTTCGCTGACCTGAACACCGTGCGATAATTTCGGCTGATCCGGTGTTGCGAAGATCAGCTTGTCATCTGCCTGCGCGGTGCCCAGTTTATGGAAATAGATTGCCTGATTCAGATTGGTCGACTGAAATTCCGCGCCCGCTTCAGGCTTTGGAAAGCGTGCATAATAAAAGCCGGAATTATCGCGTGCCCAGTCCAGATCTGAAAATTTCACCCAGCGCAGTTCATCGGCATCATCCTTGCCGGTTGCAACATCCCTTACCTTGACAATACGCCAGTCGGTGCCGCCGTCCTGAATCTGATAGGCCAGCTTGGCACCATCGTGACTTGGGTCATAAGATCCAAGTGCGGTCGCACCATCCTTTGCCCAAGTGTTCGGGTCGATGAGAACAACGGGCTTTGCACCGGCTGCCACATCACGTACCAGCAGTACCGACTGGTTCTGGAGACCCGAGTTGCGGCTATAGAACAACTTGTTTCCAGCCTGAACCGGCACGCCATAGCGTTCAAAATTGATCAGTTTGGTCAGGTGGGATTTGAAATAGGCCCGGCCCGGCAATTGATCGAGATAACCTGATGTCGCCTTGTTCTGCGTATCAACCCAGTCCTTGACGGCTGCATCCTGACGCACATCATTTTCAAGCCAGCGATAGGGGTCCGAAACTTTGATCCCGAAGGATTCATCCACCACTGTTTCAATTCGGGTAGCCGTGATCGTGGGGGTCACCGGCGCTGCCCATGAAACAGAAACCGGCAACCATGCTGCCAGTACCGCAAATGCCAGGCTGGAATATTTCATGGCGAAAGTTCCTTTTACATTTCGAAATCAGAGTGCAGACAAAAACGCATCCGCAGCCTTTGGCCCGTCGGCGCGGTGCAGGGCATCAATTTTCTGAGCGGTGACCATCTGGGCGCCGGCTGCACGCAAGGCTTCAGCCAAGGTTGCACTTTGTGCCTTGGCAATCGTAAAACGTCCATCCCCAAGCGCTGTCGTTCCTGCAAGTGCGTTAGCAGCAGCAATAATGGTAGTTGGATTACCGCCAAAGGCTGTGACGAGTGACAGCCGTTTGGCATCGGCCACCGCTTCAATTCGACCCAGAATCTGGCGCAGGGCAAGTTTGGGCGGATCATTCCAGTATGCTTTGCGGCTGGCGATCAAACAGGCCTGACTTTTCAGCATCACGCCGTCACGCAGAATTTTCAGCCCGTTGGCGGCAAGGGTTTCACCCGTTGAGGTGATATCTACGATTATCTCGGCGGTGCCTGCATTGGGCGCACCCTCGGTCGCACCCAGACTTTCCACGATCCGATAATCAGAAATTCCCGCAGCGCCAAAAAATTGCCGCGTCAGACGCATGAATTTTGTCGCAACGCGCAGGCGCCTGCCGCGACGTTCCACAAAGGAATGGCAGACATCGTCAAGATCGGCCACTGTTTCAACATCAATCCACGCGCGCGGGACGGCGATCACCATATCCGCATGACCAAATCCCAGCTGCTTGAGAACCTGTGCCTTGTCGTCAGGCTCGTCGAGGCCTTCGCGCAGAAGATCTTCGCCGCATATCCCCAGATGCACCGCCCCTTCACCCAGCGCTGCGATGATTTCCGCCGCCTGCATGAACTGCACATCGACCCGGGGCAGGCTTGGCATGGTGCCCGTATAATCGCGCAGCTTTCCACCTGCACTTTGCACGGCAAGACCTGCTTCATCGAGCAGGGCCATGCTGGCTTCCTGTAAGCGGCCCTTGGATGGAATGGCGAGTATCAGTCTGCTCATGATCAGACAACCTTCCCGGCTATGGTCATGACCCGTTCCGGCCAGATCGCAAAGCCGATGGCTGGTAAATCTTCGGCTGCCCCAAGCCGCGCCAGAAGACCATCATATCGCCCACCCGCTGCCAATGGACCCAGATCGCCGCTAAGGTCCTGATCAGCCGTCATTTCAAAGACAAGGCCGGTGTAATAATCAATGCTGCGCGAAAACCCCCCGGCAAATATCAGCCGGTTTACGTCAATGCCGCGCCGGTTCAGATGATCAAGCCGTCTGCGAAAACCGCCAAGATCAAGACCCAGCGGTTGAAACAGCTTTTCAATCTCTGGAATCATCTGAGCAACCGGGCCGGACAGAGCCAGATATTGCCGGATGAACTCAGCAGCCTTGGTACCCGGCATCGGACTGGACCGATCTGCTGACTGGTTCATCAACCGGTCAACAATTTCATCAACCCCACGCCCGCCCACCGGCTGTATGCCGGACAGGTTCAGGATTTCATCAATCAGCTGCCGTGCTTTGCCGGGCGCCAGACCGCTCAGAATATCGGTCAGAGCCGATTGCGGGCGCGCCTGGGCAGGATTGTCGTTCAGCAATTTGTCCATCGCCTGGGGCGCGCCTAAACCACGCCTGAGACGTGCCTGCACGCGGGCGGGAATATCAAGACCACGCATCAGATCAGCAAACAGGCCCAGATCGCCAAAGCGGATGGAAAATTGGCTGATGCCAACCGCGCTCAGACACTGTGCCGCCAGTGCCATCATTTCGCCGTCCGCTGCAACCGGATCAATGGCGTTGATCAATTCTGCCCCCAATTGCTGGAACTGGCGCGGGCGAATTGAACCGGGTATCTGATGGCGAAAGGCAGGACCAATCACCTGCAACCGCGCTTCAGCACGCGGATGATCATTCTGGCGCAGAAACTGCCGACAGGTTGGAATGGTCAGATCCGGCCGCAGGCAATATTCAATGCCCGACGGATCGGTAAAGGAATAGAGCCGCGCGCGAATATCTTCGCCAGAAGTTTCGATGAAAGGTTCTGCCAGCTCAAGCACCGGGGGCACGACCGATAGAAACCCCGCGGCATCCAGCACGGCGCCCATGGCCGCTTCAATGCGACCCAGTTCTCTCTGCGCTTTCGCAGATAAATCCGGCACCCCCGGGATTGCCAACCGCATCACGCCTTGATCCTTCAAGCATCGGGCATCCCACGCGGCCCTTAAGCCTTGTTTGGTAGCGCATCAGCAGAGGTTGGACAAGTAACGAGCGGGTCTAGGCCCCCAATCCGCGGGCCAGCGCTTCGGCGAAGCGCCGTGCAAAGGCGGCCGGATCGCTGACCGGTTCGTTTTCCAATATCCGGGCCTGATCATAGAGCAGCCAGGCGATATCGCCCAATTGGGCAGGCGGGGCATCCTGGGCAGCCTGACCAGCCATGGCGATTATCAGGCGATGCTTTGGATTGATTTCGAGAATTCGCTTGGATAACGCCCCGCCTTCCTTGCCACGCATCAGCAGGCGTTCCAGCTGCATGTCCATGGCACCGGAATTGGCCACCAGACATACCGGGCTGTCGGTCAGGCGATCAGACTTGCGCACATCCACAACCGCATCACCCAGCGTGGATTTCATCGATGCGATCAGCTTGTCCAGCGCGTCATCCGGGGCCGGTGGCGGGGCCTCGGCTTCGTCTTTGGCTTCAAGCGGGATCAATTCCAGATCGGCAGCGCCCTGTGTTATCGATTTCAGCGGCTTGCCATCGAATTCACGGACCATATTGGTCCAGAACCCGTCGACCGGGTCAGACAGCAACAGCACTTCGATCCCGCGCGCCTTGAACCCTTCAAGCTGGGGCGAAGCGGCCGCGCGCGCGGCATCATCACTCAGCAGGTAATAGACCGCCGTCTGATTGGTCTTAAGGTCAGCCATATATTCTTTGACTGAACGCAAGTCCACGCCCTTGGTGGTCTTAAACCGCAAAAGGGCCAGCAGCTCATCGCGCCTTGTGGGATCTTCATAAAGACCCTCTTTGATCACCGGGCCGAACGCATCCCAGAACCCGGCATAAGCATCAGGTTCAGCTTCGGCCTTTTTGGTGATTTCCGTAAGAATGCGCTTGACCAGCGCCGAGCGGATTTTTGCCACCAGCGGATTGTTCTGCAGCATTTCCCGTGACAGGTTCAGCGGCATGTCTTCGCTGTCAACAACACCACGCATGAAGCGCAGCCAGGGCGGCAGCAGCTCCGCGTCATCGGCGATGAACACGCGCTTTACATATAATTTCACACTGGCCGACCGCTTGGGATCGAACAGATCGAACGGGCGCATGCTGGGCACATAGAGCAGCACTGTGTATTCAATCGTGCCTTCGGCCTTGTAATGCAGCGTCAGCCAGGGTTCATCGAACATCTGCCCGACCGAATGGTAATGTTCGGCATATTGTTCGGTCGTGATTTCCGACTTGGGCCGGGTCCAGATCGCAGATGCGGCATTTAAGGTTTCAGCTTCGGGTGCCGCCTCCGTTTCCCCATCCTCCGGCTTGTCCCCCGGTATCGGATTAAGCCGGATCGGCACGGCCACATGATCGGAATAGGTCCGCACGATATGGGACAGGGTGGCGCGCGTCAGATAGGTTTCATCCTCGGCCTTTATGTGCAGCACAATCGACGTGCCGCGCGGGCTGTCAGACGGTGCCGGATCAATTGTGAATTCACCCAGGCCATCGGATATCCATTGATAGGCATTGGTCGCACCTGCCTTGCGGGATGTGACCACCACCTTGTCGGCAACCATAAAGGCTGCATAAAACCCGACACCGAACTGGCCGATCAGGTTGACACCTGCATCCTTGGCCGCAGCCCCTTCGCCCGCAACTTTTTCCATATAGGCGCGGGTGCCCGAATGGGCGATGGTGCCCAGATTTTTCACCAGCTCATCGCGATCCATGCCCACGCCATTATCGGTTATGGTCAGGGTGCGCTGGGCCGGATCAACCGAAAGCGTGATTGCAAAATTGGGATCATCGGCAACCAGCGCCGGATCGGTCAGCGCCTGATGGCGCAGTTTATCAATCGCATCGGCGGCGTTTGATATCAGCTCGCGCAGAAAGACTTCCTTCTGCGAATAGACCGAATGCACCATCAGGTGCAGAAGGCGGGCAACCTCGGCCTGGAAGACATGGGTTTCACCGGTTTTTTCGGCTGTTGCTTGTTCAGTCATGGCTTGATCCGATGCGTTGTATGGGTACTGGAAATCTGGCTGGATATTGGTCTGATCACGATCGGATTCAAGAGCGCAACCTACCGGTACAAACCCTTAAAGCGGGTATGGCGGCTGGGTATGGCCTTTGGGGCTCAGTGTGAATATCTCGACCCCGGTTTCAGTGACACCAACGGAATGTTCAAACTGTGCCGACAGGGTTCTGTCCTTGGTCACCGTGGTCCAGCCGTCGGGTAAAACCGATACATCCGCCTTGCCGATATTGATCATGGGTTCGACGGTAAAGATCATGCCAGGTTCAAAAACAATCCCCTCGCCCGGCCGGCCGTCATGCATGACTTCCGGGGCATCGTGAAATACCCGGCCGACCCCGTGACCACAAAAGGCACGCACCACCGAATAACCCGCCTTTTTTGCATGAGAGCCGCAGGCAAAACCCAGATCGCCAAAGGTAGCACCCGGTTTGATTGCGGCAATGCCCAGCATCATGGCTTCGTAGGTTGTCTGAACCAGCCGCCGTGCCTTGATCCCGGCATCATCGACGATGTACATGCGGCTGGAATCCCCGTGCCAGCCATCAACCAGGGGCGTTACATCGATATTGAGGATATCGCCCGGTTTCAAAACTTTAGTCTCCGAAGGAATGCCGTGGGTGACTACGTGATTGACCGAAATGCAGGTGGCATGGGCATAGCCCCTGTAACCGATGGTGGCGGGATGCCCGCCATTGTCACGCATGAATTCCTCACAGATCTTATCCAGTGCGGCGGTTGTCACCCCCGCCTTAACATGCGGGGCGATCATATCCAGGGTCTGGGCCGCAAGCAGGCCCGCCTGGCGCATGCCGGCAAAGGCATCCGGCCCGTGAATGGGTACATGTCGGCCGCTGGCATCGGTCTGGTTTGAAAAAAGCTGTTCCATGGGCCAGCAGATGGCGAAGCGGAACCCGGCTGTCAAGTGGGCAGGACAATCCGCTGCTGTCCGCGGCGCGTTTTCACGACCGGTGAAATGAACTTCACGTCAGGCTGCTGGCAATCCTTGCCTCTTGCCCGGCCGCGATCTAACCTTAGCCGGAATTTATGAGGGGAAGGTAGATGGACGTGTCACGACGAAATCGCTGGTTGCCCGACGTTCGGCAGTTTCTTGTCATGGCCCCGCTCATGGCGGCCATTGCAGCGTTTGCCCCCACAGCGCAGGCAAGTGAAGGATCGCAATGTACACTTTGCGGCTATATGTTCGAAAAATCTGCCAAACAGATTTCAATTCTTAAATCTGACGGTAAGACTGACGACGCCTCGATGTCCAAGGCGATGAAGGATGCCTGTGCGACCACTTCAGGCCATGCACAACAGGAATGTGACGAAATTGTCAGCGCCCATTACAAGGCGCTGGCCAATTCGATGCGCAAAGGGCGCAGCAAGCTGGAAACGTGCCAGCAAATCGGCCTTTGCCAGAACTTCTGATTGAATTTTAGCCCGAGGATCGCCAATGACCCGCCCGCTTAATCAGGCCTGGGTGCTAAGGCACCGTCCGGTCGGTGCCATTGAACTATCGGACCTCGAACTGCAATCACGACCGGTTGAAGCGCTGTTGCCCGGACAGGTACTGGTGCGGGTCATCTATCTGTCGCTCGATCCGACCAACCGGATCTGGATGAGCGATATGGACCAGTATATGCCCCCCGTGGAAATTGGCGAGGTTATGCGCGGCGGCACATTGGGCATTGTGGAAGAAAGCCTGAACGATGACTTTGCCCCTGGCGACTATGTCATGGGAACTTTGGGCTGGCAGAAATACGGGATCATGGACCCGCGCCAGGGTCTGGCAAAATTGCCGGTCATTCCGGGTCTGCCGCTGACCGCCTTTATGGGGGTGCTGGGCTTTATCGGTGCCACCGCCTATTTCGGGCTGTTGGATATATGCGACCCCACACCGGGCGAGACCATTGTGGTATCCGCAGCCGCCGGTGCGGTCGGATCGCTGGTTGGCCAGATTGGCAAGATCAAAGGCTGTCGCGTCATTGGCATTGCCGGGACTGACGAAAAATGCACCTGGATCACAAAGGATCTGGGTTTTGACGCGGCCATCAACTATCGGCGGGAAAATGTACTGGACGCCTTGCGCAGACATGCACCGGGCGGGGTTGATATTTATTTCGAAAATGTCGGCGGCGACATTCTGGATGCTGTTCTGACTGTGCTCAACGTAGGATCACGCATTTCACTTTGCGGCCTGATTTCAAGTTACAATGCAATGGACCCTGTCCCTGGACCCTATATGTTCCGCAATCTGCTGATGAAACGCGTCATGCTAAAGGGCTTTATCGTGTCGGATTATATCGCCCGCTTCCCCGAAGCGATTGCCGCTCTGGCGCAATGGATGATGGCCGGTCAGTTGAAATACCGCGTTGATGTCGTTCAGGGGCTGGAACAGGCACCCGTGGCCGTCAACAAATTGTTCGATGGCACCAATCAAGGGAAACTGGTCGTACAGGTTTCCGGCGAAAAATAATCTGCAATAATCCTGGCTAATCAAAAGGCCGTATGCAGCGTGACCATGATAGTTCTCGGTGCACCGACACTATAGGCGGGCTGGCTGCCACCGACCCCGATTGCGCGGATATGGGACGAGGTGACAGCCGATAGGTAACTGCGGTCAAAAAGATTGACCACGTTCAGTTGAATAAAGCTGGACCTTAATTGCTGGTGCAAAAGTGCGAACTGGCCCAAATCATATCGCAGATCAAGATCAGCCGTCCAATAACATGGCGCATATTCATCATTGATATCGGTTGCCCAGCGCATACCTACATATTTTCCCTGCACCCCCACATGCAGCGCGTCATGATCATAATCAGCACGCAAAGCAACCATGTATTTCGGCTTACCCACCAGTTCCTTGGCCTGACTTGGCGCAAAAGTATCTGGCCCGGTTTGAATCATGCTTTGCACGACCGAATGGGTGTAAGTGCCCGACGCATAGAATGACAGATCGTGAATCGGCCGATAACCCAATTCGAATTCAGCGCCAGACAGATCAACAGTGCCCACATTGCGATCAACGTTCAGGCCGGTGTTAGGATCGAAAGATGTTACGATTCGATTCTGAAAACGGGTGAAATATCCACCAACTGATGCCAAAATCAGATAGCGCTGATAGCGATAGCCGAAATCGATATTTTCCGTGCGTTCAGGGACTGCATTTGATCCGCCCAGGCCATATAGGTTATCGGTCCGGGGTGCCGACAGGCTTTGGGCATAATGGCTGTAGAAAAATTGGCCGGGCAAAATTTCGAAGCTTGATCCCAGACTCGGCAGATTCCCCCGATAGGTTCTGACCTGGGCATAGGGCGCAATGCGTAAACCATTTGATGGATCTGGTTCCGGCTGGCTGGTGCAATATTGATCGGCGTCCAGCGTGCCGCCGGGCGGCGCACTTTTCAGCGTCCAGCAATATTGATTAAGTTCGCGCCGGAATCTTGGCAGTCGTAAGCCCGCTTCGATTTTCATGCGACCGTCAAACCCACTCCATCGATATTCACCGGATAGCTGGCTGAGGATTGCAATGGACAGGCGATCACGGGTGCGCAGAATTGAACCATCTGCGGCGCGGATTGGTGGGCCGTCAAGCCCGCCAAATTCACTTAATGGGAACCCGTCGGCACCTATCAGCCCTACTTCGCCGGTCTGGCGATGGCGGGCATATTCATAGGTGTAACTGATCCGCGCGCGGTTGTTGGAATCAGGGTCCCACAGGATTGCTGTATTCACACCCGGTCTTTGTGTGCGCGTATTGTTAGGGGTAAATACGCGCACACGATCAAGCGTGTCGCCATCACCATTAAGATCAACGCCAGCAGCCGAGCTTGTGCCCTTTAATCTGGGATCGGATTCCGAAATGACAGTATCGCCGCCACCATTGGCCTGTACAAATTGCAGGGACGGGTCGAACGTTACACGCACATTATCCATGATGTGAAAGCCAGACTGAATACGGATGTTCCAGGTGTCTGACGGGTTTTGCGACAGGCCGTAAAAATTCGTACCGCTGGCTGGTGTTGCAAGATTGGTGGCACTTCCCGCGCCATCAGTATCGGCAAGACCCGGACGGGCGGGCGCATGCTGCCAGTTGTTGGTATATTCAAATCCGGTACCCAGGGCCTGAAACTGAACCTTAGTCGGGTCGCGATAAAACGTATTGCGACTGGAATTGTAATGGGCTGAAAACTGTACAAAGTCGCCTTGGGCGAATTCACGCCGCAGACGGAAATTATACTGTTGCTTTTCCATATCCCCGGCGCGTTTGAATTTTTCATATTCGGTATAGGATATTGAAGCAAACCCGGTAATACCGGTGCGGGCGATTTCGCCAAATTCCAATTTGCCAAACGTACGTTTGAAATTGTTCTGGGCGATGCTTGTATTAAGTTCGGCACCGAAATCGCGGGCAGGTTTGATTGTTCGATAGTTGATAGTACCACCCGCAGCGGATGCGGTCGGGCTGTCTACATCGGTCGTACCCGCGCTGACGGTTACACGTTCAATCAGTTCACTGTCGATCTGCTGATGGGCATAAATTGCATAATTGCCGCTATCATTAAGCGGAATGCCATCCTGGGTCAGGGATATCCGGTTGCCGTCAAAGCCGCGCAGAAACAGACTGCCGCCGCTGTGGCCGAAGGCGTCATTATTAGCAAAGAAAACCCCCGGCAATTGATTAAGGTTTTGCAGCACACTTTGCCCTGGCATCTGAGTGCCCGCATAATCCGCATCAATACTCGAACGCGCTTTGGTCGAGGTTTCGGCATCGATCAGAAAATTGATTGGCCGCTTTGGCTGACCGATAACGGTCACCTCTTCCAGGTTGGTGGCGGTGGACTGGGCCCAAGCTGGATCAAGGCTGGCTGTTATCCATGGCAGGCACAGACCAATGAATGCCAGCCGTCCTTTGAAACCTGCTGAAATTATCGCAACCATACGCTACCCCAAACCCAAACGGCATAGGGCTGGATCAAACATCAGCCTGCATGTTCAGGTCGTGGATAGAATTTCGATATATCGAAAATATAAAAAGGCCCCGCTCGGATAACCGGGCGGGGCCTTTCAATTTAGGGACGGTCAGTGTCTAGAAATCGTATTTCAAGCCGACCTGAATGCGCCAAACCGAAGCATCGCGGAAGGCGTTGGTTGTGTTGCGAGCGATATAGATGTTGCTTGCCGACCGTGTCGTGCCCGACGCCGGGCCATAGACATATTTACCCGTGGTCGGATCCACACCAGCGGCGACAACCCCATTGTTCGGGAAACCGCCCAATTCGTCATCACGACCCCATTTATTGTTGATCAAATTAAGGAAGTTCTTGAAGTCGATTGAGGCCGTTCCTTTATTTCCGCTGAACAGGCCCGGTACTTCCTGTGCCAGACGCAGATCAAGGGTATTGACGAAACGATTGGTAAAGGCGTTACGCGGGGCGACCTGACCACGATATTTGTCCAGACCATTGGCACGGATAAATCCATCGACCTGGGCCCATGTTAAACCACCGGTCAGGATGACGTCATTCTGATCCTTTGGCACATAGAACAACTGCCGGCTGGAAGAACCTGGGTCGAGTACCGTGGTTCCGGCCACGTTTCCGTTGAAGCCAAAGCTGAACGGAATGCCCGAACGGCGGTCGCCGAAGAGCGAGATGAAGGACCGGAAGCCCTGAATGAAATCTTTGCCCCAGTCGACCGAGAGTTTGAACTCGTGTTCAATCTCATAGTTTGAACGTGCCAACCCAGGATTATTCGGATCAGTCACACCGATGCCGGTATAATTCGAGTTAGCAACCGACGAGGTCAGCGGATTAACGTCGTTGATGCTCTGATGGGTGTAAGACGCAAAGCCTGAAATATCACCAATGGGTGTATCCCACTGCTTCTTCAACGAAGCTGATACTATCGTGCCATCGCCCTGGGTGGTGTTGGTCAGGAAAATATCGCCATTGCCGCCGCCGCCAGTGCGGGTGTAGATCGGACGACCATCCCAGGCTGTGCCGGTACGGACAAGACGAAGATCCTTGTAGACGAACGCTTCCTGAACCTTGTTGTAAATCGCATCGACCGCGAATGTGTAATCCTTGCCCAGGTAGGGGATATCAAAGTTCTGTTCAACCGTGCCCGAAAAACGCCAGCTTGTCGGCAGTTTCAGATTCGGATCGGCGCTGGCGGTCGGTGCGACTGACAGGGCCGTCGGATTGTTCAGCAGCGCCAGCAGGCTTGCCGGAATCTGTTTTGGATTTGCATTCGTCAAAATCGAAAGCAGCGCCGGATTGCCCGACACGTCGTTACAACTGCTGGTCGAGAAGCGGGCCGCTGTATTGAGTTTGGAATTGAAGATACAAACCGAATTGCTCAGCACGCCGGTATTGGAAAAGCTGTTGCCAATCCACACACCCGGACCGATGCCGCTGAACAGGCCAGCGCCGCCGCGCACGGTGGTGTTTTCCAGTGCCTTCCAGTTGAAGCCGACACGCGGCAGGAAGGCATCCTTGCCATCGAGCGTATGGGTATTGTCAAAGCCATAGCGCGTTACAAAATACGGGTTCAACGCGGGCTTTGATGAAGAAGAGAACCGCTCGTAACGCACACCCGCCTGCAGGGTCAGGGCATCGGTCACCGTCCAACGGTCCTGGACAAAGAAACTGTCCTTGGCATAGCCGAAGATTGCCGCGGCATCGGACGCGTTACCGGTCAATGCGTTTTGATAGGTAAGCGCCAATGCGTTATTCGCTTGATAGTCGCCCAGGCTATTATAGACAAAATCACCTAAAGCGCGCTGCACGAACACGTTGAACGCATCAACATTTTCACGTTCCCAGCCGCCGGTGAGCGAATGGGCGTCAAGCACATAGGTACCCTTGATCAGATACTGGCTGGTTTTGGTTTCAAGCAGGTTCGCCTGACGCGAAATGTCCGGTCCGAAAATGATCGTGCCGTTGCCCGCCGCCGTCGGCAGCGTATTCACCGTCACCTGACCCTGGCTGAACCCGCCCAAAGGTGTGGGAACGGTACGCACCCATTTATGACCATACTTCACTTCGGTTGAGAAATTCGAGGACCAGTCCGAGAACAATTGCGTCGAGTAGGTCCATTGTTCCTGATTGTTATTGTACCAGTTCGATGTCGTACCAAAGCTGGACAGACCGTTGCCGCTGGGATTGATCACCGAACCCTTGGATTCTTGATATTGCGACGACAAACGGTGCTGGGCAGAAATATTCCAGTCCAGCTTTAACAGCAGATTGGTCTGATATTCATCGACCGATTTGCTCAAGCCACCGGGATCGAAGCCCGTACGGCTAACCGCCGTGGATGCGACTGCATTATATTGATCGGCAGAAATCGTCGAATTATCAATGGTCGGACCCGCGGCCACGCCATCATAGCGTTCCCAACCGGCAAAGAAGAAAATTTT
>CAISDR010000363.1 GCA_903884125.1 uncultured bacterium | reverse complement strand
CATCATGGACATTTGCACGTTCGCCTGCACTGTCGAGCACAAGGTCAAGGCGCCCAATTCCCGGTGCGTCAATTAGAAATTTTCGTGCCGCCGGGTCGATGCAGGACCATGTGCCCAAAGCGGTTTTGGAATGTGCCGTACCATCAGCATCTAGAATCAGATGTTCGCGGCCCAGACCGCGCCAGGTTCCCGCAATCAGTGCACAGCGCGGATCACCCGATGGTTGGAGATGATCTTTGGCTGCGGCCTTGGTCTGAGCCTTTGCCTGAGCCTTTACCGCATCAAGGGCGGACTTCAGAATTTCCGGCATGGGCTGGGCAGGCAATGCGTCAGACATTTCACCCGGCGGACTGGCATTTGGTTTTGTCGGAACCAGCGTCTGAGCAGCACTTTCAGAGTGACCCAATTGATACAGGAATATCGATGCGCCAAACGCGCCCATAATATATCGGGTCAGCTGAGACATTCGGTGCGTATCGCCTGAAAATTATGGCCCCTTAGGATTTATTTCCAGAAGCTCGATTTTGAAAATGAGTGTTTCCTGTCCACCGATTGGACCCTTGCCTGCTCGACCATATCCAAGTTCAGGTGGTACCCAGACATGCCAGATATCACCGCGTCGCATTAGGGGCAGCACTTCCTGCCATCCCTTGATGACTTTGTTTACCGGGAAGGTTGCCGGCTGACTGCGCGTGTAAGACGAATCAAATTCTGTTCCATCAATGAATGTACCCTGATAATGAACACGAACTTTATCCTCAGCCGCAGGAAATGCCCCCGCCGCGGGCCCCGAGCGCAGGATTTCATACTGCAATCCAGAGGCCAGTGTCTTTACTTCGCGCCGTTTGCCATTTTCAGCACGCAGTTTTTCGCCCTGTTCTCTGGCCCATTCGATCCGCAATTGCGGATCGGTCGGCGCCGGCGGCAGTGTTTGGCCCTTTGCAGTGGAAATTCCCAAACAAATCATAGAGATGACACATGATGTCCATAGCCGCATGGCCCGCTTCCCCTGTCTGACGTATTGTCGACGCATGTCACCGGACCCTGAACCGCTCAGCAACAAGATACAAGTGGCCAATTCGGTTCAATGATCCACTTGCTATATTCTTTCCGATATTCGCCCAAGTATCCGTTTGGCATGCTATAAAAAAGCTATGAAAAATTATGCAATGTGAATAAATATCCTTGTCATTGACGTTCTCGGTGTATTCCTCCACCGCGCATTCGCAAGCATAGGTCCGGCTGCCGGTACGTTCAGGTAAGCGGTCAGTGGTATCAAATTCGTAAAACGAGTAAAACATGGCTGCCAATCTTCAGAGACTTAAAGTGGTTGTGGCTGATGACAGCAAGCAGATGCGTTCTGTTGTCAGTGGTTTTCTGAATGCTGTGGGGATTGTGAACATCCGCGAGGCCAAGGACGCGGATGATGCCTGGACGCTGGGTAATAATTTCAACCCGGATTTGATGATAATTGATTGGAACATGCCACCAACATCAGGCATTGATCTTACCAAACGCATCCGAACGGCGCCTGACAGTTTTAATCGTTTTCTGCCGATTATTCTACTCACTGCTTATAATGAAGAGCACCGCATCATC
Source organism: uncultured bacterium (assembly GCA_903884125.1). Taxonomy (GTDB): domain Bacteria; phylum Pseudomonadota; class Alphaproteobacteria; order CAISDR01; family CAISDR01; genus CAISDR01. Next base: position 661 of record CAISDR010000363.1, on the reverse strand, counting down.
GAAGCGCGCAATGCTGGCATTTCTGAATTCCTGCTCAAGCCTGTGACGGCAGCGTCATTTTTTGATCGTGTGATGGCGCTGGTTGAAGATAGTCGGGAGTTTATCGAAACACCGACATTTTTTGGACCGGACCGGCGGCGGGGTGTGCGACCTAGTTATGGCGGGCCTGAACGGCGACGAAATAAATAATTCTGACACTGAGACTGAAATTCTGATGGGCGAGTTTTTCGACCAAGCACCAAGGATCCAACATGAACGCCAAGAGCGGCAGCTTTAAAGTCGTCAAACCCACGCGACGCCTGTCTGAAAAAGTAGGTAAGCAGGGCGGGATAGAGATGGAGGATGCAATGTTGCGGGCCAATGCGGCCCTAGCCAAAGTGTCTGAAGATTTCCCCGCTATCTGCAGCGGTTGGATTGATGCGTTGAATCAGGCATTGGCTGGCAGCGAGGACATCCTTAGCCCGGCAACGCGCGCAAGCATCCTGTCGGTCGCAAATGACGTGCGCGGACAGGGGGGCACCTTTGGATTTCCGCTGATCACACTTGTGGCAGACAGCCTGGTAAAATTTGTTGATTCCCGCGAAAACAAAGCGAGCGTTGATGTTTCCATAATCCGCGTCCACATCCAGGCACTTGAAGGACTGGTTCGCGACAATGTGAT
>CAISDR010000362.1 GCA_903884125.1 uncultured bacterium | reverse complement strand
GCGGGTCATAGCGGGCTTGTGCGGCAGACGAGCTCAGGGTCGCATCCTCAGGGCAGGTTTACGAAAAGGTTATGTCGCCAAAGTCTAGCATGCCGATCCATCGGTTTGCACCGCGTAGCCCTACGTATGGATCAAAAAAGAAGCGCCACATTCAATTACCTCAGTTGTTCTGAAGTAATGAATGCAGCGCCAGATGGGACCGGGCGGGGTGTGAGAGGGAGATGCCCGATCCAGTAAATATCTGCCCGCTCAAACGGGCAAAACGATTGGCCGGTTGACTAGATCAGGAAGTAGGCGCGGGCCACTTCAACCAGTACCGCAACACCATATGCTACCAGAACCAGTCCGCTGACCTTGGCGCCGATCATGTTCAGGCGTTCGCCCAGGCTGACGGTCGGGGCGCCATCGAAAGTTTGGGTTTGAAAAGTAGCCATTTTCTTTCTCCTTTTAGAGGAACGGCTGTGGTGCCCATAAGCACCTGAACCATCCGGTCCTTTGAATTCAGGGCAGCTCGCGCCGCCGGTGTGAGATCTATATAGCGGAAGCTAAAATTAAAAACAATGAATAAAATTGAAAATATTCATTCGTCATGATCACGTTTTCGTGATCACGGTAAAGGGGTGTTCGTCGGACACAAATGAAATCGGAAAGGCTGGCGTCCACTCAATCAGCGTTGCGCCTTTGCGTCCCCGATTACCCGCCTTGAAAGCGAGTTACGTGTTGAATGGGACTTAAGGCTGGAGTATGGTTCGGAGGTTCAAATCAGGTGGTGAGAAATCACTACCACCAAGTAAGTGAAAGCCCCGGCGCGCGACAACGTGCCGGGGCTAACTGTTTCAGAACCTAATTTACATCAAGTCTTGAAACAACTGCACCACAGCCAAAGCCAGGCGCAGCCAAAGGTTCAAATCAGGTCGTTTTTTCAATCACTATCACCTCCTTTCGGGCCAACCCGATATGATCGAGTTTGCCCGCGATCAATATGCCGCCTGCAATTGAAAGCGAGAAGTGGATAATATACAAAAATAGTATTTTGTTTTGATTAGACGAAACCAAAAATCGGGAAGCCGCTACAACGGGTCATTCGCTGTAATGAGCGATACCATTCCAATTTCGGTTCGAAAGTGATGAAATCAATAACGTTGCCCGGCCTTTTTCAGGCTGCAACAGGTCCGGTCTGGCTGTCGGATTTGGTGTTCCGGTTCGACTGGCAACACAAGCCATTTACCAGCAGATCCATGACCCCGTTCAGTTCACGTTCAAGCTTGTCCAACGTCAGATGCGACCAAAGTTGTGGATAGCAGAATATATGGGTCGCGGTCTGGATCATCTCGGCAGCGTAGATCACGTCGGGCACATTGAATTCGCCGCTTGCGTTGCCCTGCGCCAGGCATTCGGCAAGTATGGCGCGCGTTGCATGCAGTCGCTCATTTCCAAGGTCGGGGCGGTCATGGGAAATGGACTGGGCCAGTTCCATGACCTTGGGGCTTTTTTCAATCTTGGCCCAGGTTACACGTAACTGGACCATCAGCAATTCACGCAGTTTCTCGGCAGCCGTGCCATTGGAACGGCGCAGTGTATCGCGCATCAGCTGGGTCAGTTCGGCAAAAGCCTGTCGGGCGATTTCAGCGGCAATATCCAGTTTTCCAGGGTAATAGCGATAAAGATTCCCCGGCGACATACCCAGATCGCTGGCAATTTCGGCCATCGTGGTCTTGCCCAGACCGTAATGATGGAAACGGGCGGTCGCTGCTTCGACAATACGATTACGCATTTTTTCAATCGGGCAGAAAATGCTGTCGCTGATACTCACGTCAGAGTTCCCTCACCGGGATTGCAGCCATAATCGGGCAATCCGTTGTTTCCATCCCGGCCCAGGTCTGACCCGCTCAATGCGACAGTCCGCCCGGACCCTTTCAATCACTATTCAGTGAATGAACAATAAAATATTCACCCATCAGACGCAAGTGCTAATTTTACAGCTTTGTGACGTTCAATGACTTTTGGTGACCTCTTTCCTAGATAAGTCCGGCCGCCTTGAACAGGCCCAGGACGGACCGCTTGGGCCGGGGTCCGATATGGTCCAGTACTTCCGCAGCAGCGATCGAGCCCATTCTGGCACAGACTTCAAGGCTCATGCCCTTTGTATAGCCGAACAGAAATCCCGCGGCATACTGGTCCCCGGCACCGGTCGAATCGACCAGCGTACGCAAGGGGGCCGCCGGAACGGCCACGCGGGTCGTACCCTGGACAATAACCGAGCCCTTTTCAGACCGGGTCAGGGCCGCCAGCACACCGGTTTTGGCGATCTGGGCTACCGCAGCTTCAAAGTCATCTATCTGATAAAGCGACAGGATTTCCGCTTCATTGGCAAACACGATGTCCACATGGCCGTTTACCAGTTCCAGAAACTCGGCCCGATAGCGGTCAACGCAAAAGGCGTCTGAAAGGGTAATTGCGACCTTGCGGCCAGCCTGACGGGCCAGTCTGATGGCGGTCCGGAAGGCTTCCTTTGCCCGTGGGGGATCCCACAGATAACCTTCCAGATAGGTTACCTTGGCCCCCTGAATCAGCCGGGGGTCCACATCATCCGGCCCAAGTTCCACACATGCCCCCAGATAGGTCGACATCGACCGCTGGGCATCCGGCGTTACCAGAATCATACAGGTTGCGGTTGCCGGACCATGCTCTGCCTGTGCCGTGCGGAAGATAACCCCCAAAGACCGGATGTCATGGGTAAAAACACCGCCCAGCTGGTCATTTTTGACCAGACCGATATAGCCGCAGCGCGCACCCATGGCGGCAAGGCCGGCAATTGAATTGGCCAGTGACCCGCCAGATGCTTCAACCGCCGGGGGCATTTTGGCATAAAGGGCTGCTGCGGCCTGCGCATCCACCAGCGTCATGCCCCCCTTGGTCACGCCATTGGCGGTCAGGAATTCATCAGATACCTCGGCCAGAACGTCGACAATGGCATTGCCAATGCCGGTCACATCAAACTCGGCATCGTCGGTCAAGGCATTTGCAGCACTGGTCATCGCGGTTCTTTCCCATAAGTCTCGACTGGCTTCGGTTT
>CAISDR010000361.1 GCA_903884125.1 uncultured bacterium | reverse complement strand
CCATCAGGACCAGATCATATTTAAATTCACTTGCTGCCCTGACAACCGCAAAGCCATCCGAAACCACATGACAGGTATGTCCGCGTTTTTCTAGCAAGGTCTTGAGATAGAGCTGATTAATTTCATTATCATCAGCCAGCAGCACAGATAATAGCCGCTGCGAGTGGGCAGGAATTATTACAGGTTTTGGTAAAGGTATGTCACCGGCCGCTTCCATTACCGGAATATTGAACCAAAAATGGCTGCCGACATCCGGCGTTGAATTTACACCGATTTCACCTTGCATCATGCCAACAAGCTCACGGCAGATGGCAAGGCCCAGGCCAGTGCCACCATATTTCCGCGCATGCGATCCATCAGCCTGCGTGAAGCGTTCAAAGAGACTGTTCATCGCCATTGGTGCGATACCAATGCCGGTATCGCGAACATCACATCTGAGGTTTTTTGTACCACCTGGTTTAACGGTAATGGACAACAGAATCTCGATGCTTCCCTGAGGGGTAAATTTGACTGCATTGGCCACCAGATTGGCAATTATCTGACGGATACGCCCTGCATCTCCTCTGATCCACAATTGGTCTGAAGCTGCATCAGCGCCCGATACAGCGCCCGATACAGCGGCCGGGGCAACGCGCGCTGAAATTTCGACGCCCCGCTTGGCGGCAGCTTCGACAAACAGCCCGGCAACTTCCCGCGCAAGGGCCAGGGGATCAAAGTCATGCAGTTCCAGACCGACCTGACCCGCTTCAAGTCTGGCCAGATCCAATATGGCATTAATGATCGACAAAAGGCCTTCCGCGGCTTCATAGGCGGTGGCCAGCATGCGAGCCTGCTCGCGATCCGTCGCGCGGTCGCGCGCCAATGCCACCATGCCGATGACGCCGGTCATCGGGGTTCGAATTTCATGGCTCATATTGGCGATGAATTCAGATTTCGTTCGACTGGCGGATTCGGCCTGTTCCTTAGCCATCAGCAGTTCTGTTGTGCCTTTTGACAGCGCCTGTTCCAGCAATCTCTTTTGATGAAAGCGCAATCTTGCGCGCCATTCCTGCCAATAGGCAAAACCGCCAAAAACAATACTTATAAAAAGTGCAAATAAGGCATATTGCGTTTCCATCACCCCTTTTGCAGGCCAAGTGATTTCGACCACCCCATATGAAACGGCAAATACAGCGGAAACAAAAATGCCAACCCAGAATCGCTGACCAAAGGGGGTTGATGCAATGACACACATCACCAGCGCGCCGGACAACTGGGCCGTTCGGGCCGCAGGATCAGCCAAACCCATCATGCCTGTAATGCTTGCCACAGCAATCGCAACAACAATGGCCGCAATCCAGTCGGACCAGACCTGCCCAACCGGTGAATAGGTCGAAGCAATCGCCAAAACCTGGAACATAATTGCAAATAACTGCAAAGCGATTACGGGAAGATAATTTTCATTTGCAAACATCAAATAAAGCGGTGTGATCGCTATAATCAGCGCTACCAATCCGAGAAAAAGAAGCGCGCGTAAGGTGGGAAGAAATTCATTTAATCGAACAGAATTGAATGAGTTTTCGACTTCTGGTGATTTAAATTTCAAATTCCAACTAAACATGGGTGTTTTACTTTCAAAACAACGGCCACAATTTACTGATAACGAACTTTTTTATTTTCGATGCTTTTGAAATTTGGCCTGGCCGCAGCCAGTCATCTTCTTGTCCACATAAATGTTATTCAAGCTTGAAGCCGACGGCAAGCCTTTACCTTTAAGGCTGATCCCCCTAGAAATGACCCATAAATTCAGGGAGAAACGTAATGACTGAAGCTTGGATCATAGATGCCTGCCGCACCCCCCGTGGTATTGGTAAAATCGGCAAAGGCGCACTGGCGGACATTCACCCCCAGCAGCTTGGAGCCAACGTTCTAAAGGCATTGGCTGAACGTACGGGCATCAACACAGCGGATGTCGATGATATCATCTGGGGAACCAGTGCCCAGCGCGGGCCGCAGGGAGGCGATCTGGGGCGCATGACGGCCCTTGATGCGGGCTATGATATAAAGGCATCCGGGGTGACGCTGGATCGTTTTTGTGGCTCGGGGATCACCACTGTAAATATGGCAGCAGCATCCATCATGTCGGGCCTGGAAGATCTGGTCATTGCTGGTGGCACAGAAATGATGTCGATGCCGAACCGTCGCGCACCCGAAGAAGGTCCGATGATGATGGATGCAGGCAATCTGCGCCTGCGCGCGTCGCACCCCCAGTCCCACCAAGGTGTATGCGCCGATGCGATCGCAACCCAGGAAGGCATCACCCGCGAAGCGGTCGACGACCTGGCGCTGGAAAGTCAGAAGCGTGCGGCAGCGGCCATTGCCGGCGGCCATTTCGACAAAAGCCTGATACCGGTCCACCGTGAAGACGGCAGCGTCGCACTGGCGGTCGAAGAATTCCCGCGGCCCCAGACAACCCGCGAAGGCCTGGCAGCCCTGAAGCCTTCCTTTCAGGCACTGGCTGATGTGGTACTTGATGATCGGGGCACCACCTTCCGCAACCTGATCCTCAAGCGTTATCCCGGGCTTGAGATCGAACATATCCATCACGCTGGGAATTCATCCGGTGTGGTCGATGGGTCGGCCGCAATCCTTTTGTCCTCGCCCGATTATGCCCGCAAGCATGGCCTGAAACCGCGCGCGCGCGTGGTCGCCATGGCCAATATGGGCGATTGCCCGACCCTGATGCTTAATGCACCCGTACCTGCGGCACAGAAGGTTCTGGCAAAAGCCGGACTTAAGCTTGAGGACATTGACCTGTTTGAAATCAACGAGGCTTTTGCCGTTGTAGCGGAAAAGTTCATCCGCGATCTCAAGCTCGACCGATCGAAGGTTAATGTTAATGGTGGCGCCATGGCCCTCGGCCACCCGATTGGTGCCACCGGTTCGATCCTGATCGGCACCCTGCTCGATGAGCTTGAGCGGCGCGATCTGCGTCGGGGTCTGGTCACCATGTGCGCTGCAGGCGGCATGGCACCGGCCATCATTATCGAACGGATGTAATCCAACCTGCCAATTTTTGCCGAATAGGGTTGGGCTGGCCCCTGAATAAGGGGTCAGCCTATTGGCATGGGCAGAAGAATTGTTTTTAATTCGACCTGTGTTGCGAGCCGGTGGTTTGAGCCGGTGGTTTGAGCCGGTGGTTTGAGAACGAGACGTGTCGTCAGGAATTTCCCAATACCAAAAGTGACTTTTAGTGGTACGTTGCCAGCATATTGGTTTGAATCGTGTTGTGATACCCATGGCTTACAACGATTCAAACATTAACTGTCCCGGGTAAATCGTCCTATTTGATCCGTAAAGCGCAGGACATGATTGACGAATATTTGGAAGAAAGCGAAGAGAAGCTTCTGGTTGCCGATGTTGAACGCATCCGCCGGATGGATTCGCGCCAGACATTTTACGGCTGCTATCTGACCTTTGACCGGGCGCCCTGGTTTGCGCAGCACAAGGATGCATTTGATACCCTTGCCCAAAACCTTGGTAAATTTGCCTTTGATAGCCAGGGCAAAATGTTCAAGCTGCATAATTTTGACATCTGCCTGATATTGCGGGTGGAAAGTCTGCGGCTTTTTGAGCGTATTGAGGTGCGTCTGGCGACCATTCTGCAGAATATATTTCCCACCATCGGCCTGGCCGGACTTGCCATCGACAACATGGCCAAATGGTATCCGCTGGAGACTGATGTCGAGGCGTTTTATACCCGCGTTCAATCCGTCGCCACGGTGCTTGATGAATTTATGAGCCGACGTACGCGACTGCTGCGAAAAGCGACCAAGAGCGGCGGTGGCGAAAATGAAATGGGGGCGTTTGACCCCAATATCCTGGCCGAGATTGAACGGGCAATCTCGCGCGCCAACGTAGATAGTTTTATTCGAAATCAGCCTGTTTGCGCGGTCAAGGCCGGATCGCTGCCAGTGCCGATTTTTCGCGAGGTCTATATCAGCCTCGATCAGTTGCGCCGCCAGTTCGCGCAGACCATTGATCTGCAGTCGACCCCCGCGCTGTTTCACCATCTGGCCCGGACCCTGGACCAGCGCCTGTTGCGGGCCATAATTGGCGGTTATATCGGCTCAAACTTCGGGCCCTTTTCGATCAATCTGACGATCCAGACAATTCTGTCCCCGCTGTTTCGCGAGTTTGATGAACGCGTCAATCAGTTCGCCGGGCGCAACCAGCTTATTGTCGAAATTCAACGTTACGATGTGTTCTGGGACTATACCGAGTTCAAGATTGCCTGCGAATTTCTGCGGTCCAACGGCTATCGGATTCTGCTTGATGGCATAACACCCAACGTACTGAAACTGTTTACCTCGATGGATATCGGCGCTGATTTTATCAAAATGTTTGTCCATCGCGACGATATGGATGACTGGCTGCGTCCGGAATTAGCAAAACTGATTGCCGAAAATGCTGGCATCATTATTCAGGGACGCTGCGGCACAGATCAGGAAGGGCGGATTGGTGCCGACGCCGGAATTGAAATGTTCCAAGGGTGGGCAATTGACGAAGCGGTCAAAAACAAACAGCCGGTTAATTTCATTTCAGGCTGATCATCGGCATCAGCCTCTGGCAGGCAATTGTTAATCCCAGTAAAGGAGCGGTTGCGTGCGTATTGTCCTGATCTCACTTGCGGTTGCCATTGGCCTTCTTAGCCTTATCGCGATCTTGGCCTATATTTTTCAGTTCCAGTTGCCCGACGATATGGCGATAGTCGGCAAACGGGCACGAAAGCATGGCATGATCTGCACCAAGGAACAGGAACTGGTTCAATTGCCACGCAAAATTTGCATTTACCATTGTGCAGATGGTGAAAAGACCCGCATCGAGGGCGTGGATAAATGCCTTCAGATTATCGAGCTGTAGGACAGACCCGGTAGTTTATCCACAGCGCCAATTCACATTTTGAATGAAATTATGACGGTCTTGGTTAATATAAGTAAATGATTCGATTTATGAGACTGGCTTTCGCGAATTTGAAATAATAAGGGGCTTAAATCATGGCGACCCGACCGTTATTGATAATTGGTGGCGTTGCTGCGGGCCTGATAGCGGTAATTTGGATTTTAGCGATTATTTTTGGTGTGGGCGAAGAGGCTACAGGCAAAGCATCTCGTCGCAAGATTGTGACTTGCAGCAAGGAAAAGGAAATCGTCATTTCCTCGAAAAAGATTTGTATTTACTCATGCGAAAATGGCGAAAAGACACAAACCAGTGGTCTGGACAAGTGCCTGAACAAAATTGAACTTTAATTCAATACTGCTGCACTGCAGAACGCCAAAATCAGGTTCCGATTCGAACCTAGGGGGATGCGCCCTCGGCTGACCTGATTGTCTGACACACAGGCTGCGGTCGCCGATGGTGGAATTGCCCGCTTTTACGGCTCCTGTCACGATGTTACGGGAATATCTTTTTGCAATTGGCGGAGGTGCCGGTGCGGCCATTGTGGTCGCAACCGGTATGCTTCTGGTCATGCCGAAACATGCCCCCGCACCGGAAAAGAAAGTCAGAGTTACAGTCGTGCAGCAAAAGCCCGTCAGCATCTGTCGGCATCCGCAGCTGCTTGAGATTTCAGGTGTAAAGACCTGTGTCTATGAATGTGCCCATGGCGAGAAAACCCAGGTGAAGGGAGTTGTAAGCTGCATTCCCGAAATCGAGCAGCGTTGACAATATTTTCCGCTGCAGATGCAGCGTGTACTCAGTCTGTTGACTGGTCCAGGAATTCAATCTGTTCGCGCTGCAAAATCGCAATAAACGGATTTCCGCGATCTTCGACGATACCGCGAATACGCAATCGCGGTGGCCGTTCGGCAGTTAGTTGCAGTCCCCCAGGCTTGCTGTTCAAGGTGG
>CAISDR010000360.1 GCA_903884125.1 uncultured bacterium | reverse complement strand
TCCACAAATGGACCCTTCTTGACTGAACGTGCCATCGCCTAGCCCCTATTTCTTGTTGCGGAACTGAATGATCATCCCGCGCGTACGCTTGTTGCTGCGGGTCTTGTAGCCTTTGGTCAAAACACCCCAAGGGCTGACCGGATCGCGTCCGGCTGCGGTCTTACCTTCACCACCACCATGCGGGTGGTCAATCGGGTTCATGGCCACGCCTCGTACCGTCGGGCGGATGCCACGCCAGCGAACAGCACCGGCCTTGCCAAGGGAGCGCAGGCTGTGCTCCTCGTTACCGACCTCGCCCACAGTTGCACGGCATTCGACGTTGATCTTGCGAATCTCGCCGGATCGCAGACGCAACTGAGCGTAACTTCTGTCACGCGCCAGCAACTGAACCGATGTACCCGCCGAGCGCGCTATCTGAGCACCACGTCCGGGCTGCATTTCGACGCAGTGAATTGTCGTACCGACGGGAATATTGCGGAGCGGGAGCGCATTGCCCGGCTTGATCGGAGCCTCGACGCCCGACACGAGCTGCGTGCCAACCGTGACGCCCTTCGGCGCAATGATGTAGCGACGCTCGCCATCCACGTAGCAGAGCAGGGCCAGATTGGCGCTGCGGTTCGGATCATATTCAAGCCGCTCGACCTTCGCGGGAATTCCGTCCTTGTTGCGACGGAAATCGATGATCCGGTATTGCTGCTTGTGACCGCCACCTTGATGACGAACGGTGATCCGGCCCGTATTGTTGCGGCCGGCGCTCTTGGACTGACCTTCGAGCAGGGGGGCGTAAGGCTTGCCCTTGTGCAGGTTGGGATTGACGACCTTGACGACTGATCGACGGCCGTTGGATGTCGGTTTTATCTTGACGAGTGCCATGGATTACCCCACCGCCTGAAAATTGATTTCCTGGCCAGGCATCAGCGATACGTATGCCTTCTTCCAGTTGCGCCGGTGACCCATGAAACGGCCGAAACGCTTTTCCTTGCCTTTGACGTTCGATACCTGAACGCCCTTTACCTTGACCTTGAACAGGAGTTCAACGGCCGCCTTGATTTCGGGCTTTGTCGCATCCTGAATCACGCGGAACACGACCTGATTGTGCTTTTCGCCCACGTAGGTGCTCTTCTCCGACACCGTCGGAGCGAGCAGGACCTGCATCAAACGCTGGTCATTTGTGCTCATTTCAGGAGCTCCTCAAATTTGGCCACCGCCTTTTTGGTGAGGATCACGTTGCGGAACTTGATCAGCGACACCGGGTCTGCGTGATCAACGTCAACGACCATCACATTGTGCAGATTGCGTGATGACAGATGAAGATTATGGTCGAGGCTATCCGTGATGAGTAGCGCATCGCTCATTCCCATCTGCTTGAGCTTTTCGACCAGCAACTTGGTCTTCGGCGCGTCGATGGAAAGACTTTCGACAACCTTGAGCCGGTCTTCGCGGGCAAGTTGCGACAGAATCGAGCACATGCCAGCCCGATACATCTTGCGGTTGACCTTGTGGCTGAAATTCTCGTCGGGCAGATTCGGGAATATCCTTCCGCCTCCCCGCCAGAGCGGGCTTCCCGAATCACCTGCGCGGGCACGACCCGTGCCCTTTTGGCGCCACGGTTTCTTGCCTGAGTGCTTCACATCGCTGCGGCCCTTCTGGGC
>CAISDR010000359.1 GCA_903884125.1 uncultured bacterium | reverse complement strand
GTTCAAGGACGAAGTGCGTGTGCTGGGCCGGGAACTGGGCCTGCCGGACCGGTTTGTGGGCCGTCATCCCTTTCCCGGCCCCGGCCTTGCGATAAGATTGCCCGGCGGGATTACGCCGGAAAAGCTCGACATCCTGCGCAAGGCCGATGCCATCTACCTGGAAGAAATCCGCCGCCACGGCCTGTACGATAAAATATGGCAGGCATTCGCTGTATTGTTACCCGTGCGCACGGTCGGCGTGATGGGCGATGGCCGAACATATGATCACGTTCTGGCCCTGCGCGCTGTCACATCACTGGATGGCATGACCGCTGAAAGCTATCCGTTCGAACATGCATTTCTGGCCTCAACCGCCACCCGGCTGATCAATGAAGTCAAAGGCATCAATCGTGTTGTCTATGACGTGACATCCAAACCACCCGGCACCATTGAATGGGAATAGGGTAGCGGCGGAGACCTGTGCGTTTGTATCGGCCTAACCCATGTCCCGACATTAAATGTAGTGATCTGGCATTTGCGCCGGTCGCCATAATGGCCCCACAGCCAATAACAGCACGGCAATATTGAAGACGGCATTTGATGCGTTGCCTGATGCAATCGAGCCTGCGCTGTCCAGAATGAACCACGCCAGAATGCCGACGACCACAGTTTTTCGGACAGGTTCCGGGGCCAGATCATAGACCCATTGCGACAGGCACCAGATCATCACCCCCCAGCCGGTCAGAAAGCCGCCCGTAAGGGCCGACAGAAACCGCGTGTCCGGGGATTGCCACGTGGTTGCCCCGTCCACCGGCCAGCTTAAGAGGTCAAGTGTCAGCCGCGCGGGCTCCATCGTCTGGGGCATGGTGCCCAGGAAAAATACCGGCCCGAATGACCCCACCACAATGGCTGTGATCCGGAGCCAGAATTTTTGAAAGCTTTGGGTCATGGCTGCATCCTTTTATCCGATGTGCCTAACATGTGATCGGGGTCCGCCATCCGCAATTACCTCGCGGGTAATTGGCTTTGGGCCGATCTGCCAATCTATGCCTTTTTTGTCAAAAATTTGACATCTGGCCGCATGTCTATCTAATAACGGCATAGACATTGTGGGGTATGCAGGTTGTTTAAGGATACTTAGTGCGAAATCAATCTTTGAGATTTGCCAGAGAATGGGCCCGGTCACCTCTTAAAACCGGGGCCATATTTCCATCCGGCCGCATGCTATGTCAGTTGATGACGTCGGGCATAGGGCCGTTCACTGGCCGGATAATTGAACTTGGTGCTGGCACCGGGTCAATCACGGCGCAACTAATCGCCAAAGGTGTCGAGCCACCCAATCTGACAGTCGTGGAACTGAACCCGTCATTTGCCGAACATCTTCGCAGGCGATTTCCCGGCGTGAATGTGGTCAACGCCCCGGCCCAGGCTATTGGCGCGCTTGTTCCCCCCGGCAATGATCCGGCTGCAGGTCCCATTGGCGCTGTCATATCCAGCCTGCCGTTCCTGTCGCTGCCGGATGATCTTGTCGAGCAGGTGCTGGCGACCAGTTTCGATCTGATGTGCCCTGAAGGTGGGGCCGGTGGTGCGTTCACGTTTTTCACTTATGGCCTGCAGGTACCACTTTCGCCGCAGCTATTGGGGCGGCTGCGGCTCAACGCTCTGTGTATGGGCAAGGCCATGCTGAATTTCCCCCCGGCACGGGTTTTCACGCTCCGGCGCATTTAGACCGGTATCGGCGATTGCACTTGCCCGCGTTTTCGGCGAGGCTGCGCGGAAATCGGGAGGAAAATTCAATGAAAGATTTTGCTGGCAAGACCGCAGTCATAACGGGCGGTGGTACAGGCATGGGGCGCGAACTGGCTATCCAGCTTGTTGCCGAAGGATGCAATGTCGCCATCTGCGACGTATCCGTCGATGCCATGGCGCAGACCAAACGTCTTTGTTCGGATAATGCCCCGCAGGGGACGCGGGTTGCCACCTATCAGGCCGACGTCTCAATCGAAGAACAGATTCTGGGCTTCGTAGAAGCGGTTAAGCGCGATCTGGATACTGACCGGATTCACCTACTGTTTAACAATGCAGGCATTGCCGGTGGTGGCAGCATTGTCGATGGTGATCGGAAACAGTGGGACAAGACTTTTGCCGTATGCTGGTTTGGGGTCTATTATTCGACCCGCGCATTTCTGCCGCTGCTGATGAATGCGTCCGAAGCGCATATCATCAATACAAGCAGCGTGAATGGATTCTGGGCCTCGGTCGGGCCGGGACGGCCACACACCGCTTATAGTGCTGCCAAATTTGCGGTCAAGGGTTTTACCGAAGCACTGATGAACGATCTGGCGCAAAACGCGCCGCATGTGAAATGTTCGGTGGTGATGCCGGGTCACATCGGCACCGAAATCGTCTCCAATTCACGCAAAATTCAAAGCTCGGTTTCAGCCGGTAATGACACGCTGGCCATACGCAAGATGATGGCAGCCCAGGGAATGGATGCGTCCGCCCTGACCGACGAGCAGATCGACCAGCTGGCCGATGCCCAGGCGATCAATTTCCGCGACAATGCGCCCATGACTGCGGCCGCCGCTGCAAAGGTCATGCTGGACGGTGTCAGGGCGGAACGCTGGCGGATACTGGTCGGCGATGATGCGCATTATCTGGACGAACATGTACGCGCCACACCCGAACAGGCCTATACCCCGGAATTTTATCAAGCGGTTCTGGCAAAGACCAACTGGCGAATCTAGTCTGTCCGCAGAGCGTCCAGATAGCTCACCACCGAAGTCAGATCTGCCCCCTGTCCATTAGGGCCGATGCCCAACTGTTCGGGGGGCAGGCTGGCGCGGTTCACCCAGAAGGTGTGATAGCCAAACCAGCCCGCACCGCAGATATCCCAATTGTTTGATGATACAAAAAGGATATTCGCCGATGGCAGATCAAAAGCATCCGGTCCCAGTTGATAAGCCTGTGGTGCGGTTTTAAATTTGCCGACTTTTTCCACACTCTGCACGTGATCAAACAGACCGGTCATTTGTGCGGATTGAATATTCTGATCGATCATTGTCCTGTTGCCATTGGTCAGAATGCCCAGTCTGAACCCCCGCGCGCGCAGGGTTTGAAGGGTTTGAATATTTTCCGGAAATGCGCTCAGTCGCCCATACTGATCCAGCAATTGCGCACGGCGATCATCATTCAGGTCCAGACCCAGCCGGGCACATGCATAGTTCAGCGCATCCACCGTTATCAGCCAGAAGTCACGGTATTGATCAGACAGCGTTCGAATGCGGGTATAGTCAATCTGCCGGTCGCGCCAGAGTTCCGCCAGTCGCTCGCCATGGCCCGGGAAGATTTCTTCCGCAACCTGACTGATCGAATAGACGTCGAACAAGGTGCCATAAGCATCGAAAATTATGACTTTGACCGGCAGCGCTTGATCCATTTTCAATCCTTCAACTTGTTCACGGGCGCGCCTTCGTCTGACAGCAGTCTGCGCTTGCGCTCAATCCCCCAGCGATAGCCTGACAGGCTGCCGTCACCGCGCACAACCCGGTGACAGGGAATTGCCACGGCAATCGGATTGGATGCGCAGGCTGCCGCGACCGCGCGGGCGGATTTTGGGGCGCCCATGCTTTCGGCAACTTGCGCATAGCTGCGTGTCTGACCGATGGGAATTGCGCGCAATGCCTGCCATACGCGCTGCTGAAAGGCGGTACCCTGCACATCCAGCGGCAGGTTAAGGCTGCGTTTAGGCGCTTCGATAAAGCGGATAATTTCAGCAACCACGGCGTTGAAGTTTTCGTCACCTGCGATCACCTGCGCTTTTGGAAAGCGTCTGACAAAATCCGCTATCAGCATGTCGCGGTCTTCGCCCAGAAGGATCGAACAGATCCCTTTATCAGTGGCACCAACCAATACCAGCCCATGGGCGCAGGATGCTGTTGTGACCTTGATCGCGATGTTCACTCCGCCCTTGCGGAAAGCATTTGGCGTCATGCCCAGTATGGCATTTGCGTTTTCATAAAACCGGCCAGAGGAATTGAACCCGGCTTCATATATTGCTGATGTGACAGTCTGATCCTGTACCAGTCCTGAACGCAGACGGCCCGCACGATGGGCGGCCGCATAGGCTTTTGGTGTTATGCCCACCACCGACTTAAACAGCCGGTGAAAATGAAATGGGCTAAGTCCCAGCGCCGTAGCCAGCGCCTCAAGGCTGGGTGGTGTTTCAGCGTCCTCGATCATACGGCAGGCCTGTCCGATCTTGTCTGCATTCACATCTTCCGGGGATCTGCCATCCGGTCTGCACCGCTTGCATGGTCGAAAACCCGCAGCGACTGCATCTGCGGCTGTCTGATGAAAGCCCACATTCTTGCGCAGCGCAGGCCGGGCAGCACAGGACGGGCGACAGAAAACACCCGTTGTCCGGACCGAATAGAAAAACTGGCCATCGGCAGTCGCATCACGCGCCAGTACCGCTGCCCAGCGTTGGGCATCACTTTCAAATGGCATTGCAGATATTGTCATTGGCCGTTGGTTAAGTGCTGGGGTCATATCTGGCTCCCTTGGAATCGAAGATAGGGCGGTCTTGCCGTCCTGTCCTGACCAAATATCCCTGCGGTCAAAGCATTAAACTCCGCCCCTTGCTCAGTAATTTCGCGATCCGTTGCGCCCACATTGTTATAACTCATTGTTTTTATTTGATTTCTTATTAATGCGTTGTGAGTACACACATCCGGATTTGCACTTTTAACATTTCAATTCCCAGCGTGCACTTAATTGCAAAGCGGGGCGCGGGTCGTTAAGGTGCCGCCATTCCGCCGCCCAACGGGCTGCGGGGCCGGGGGCATTTGGTCCCGACCTTGGGAGTTTGGGAATTGAGCCAAAGTAAAGAAATCGATCCGACCGAACTGTTATTGCGCGAAGTGGACGATGAAGTCCGACAGGAGCAATTGGCAGCATTATGGAACAAGTACGGCATTTATGTGCTGGGCGTCGTCATGCTGATTTCACTCAGCATCGCGGGCTCGACACTGTATCGCCAGAATGAACAGGCCAAGGCTGCTGCCGCGTCGGCACGGTTCCAGATCGCGTCTGATCTTGCCGCACAGGGCAAACACGAAGATGCGATTATAGCTTTCAATGCGCTGACAGCGCCTGCTGCCTATGGCGTGCTGTCGCAATTGCGCGCCGCCAGCGAATACGCGGCGATCGGCGATAATGATAAGGCGCTGGCCCTGAATGAAGAGGTTGCAAAAAACACCAGCGCGCCTGTTGAAATCCGCGATCTGGCCGCATTGCGCGCGGTTCAGGCGCGTCTGGACAAAATGACCTTGCCCGAGGCCCAGACGGATCTTGCGCCGCTGATGACCCCGACCGCGCCGTTTCGTTATTCGGCGCGGGAATTTCTGGCGCTGGCCGCTTTGCGTCAGGGGGATAATACGCTGGCCACTCAGGAATTGCAGACCCTGGTGCAGGACCCCGCAACGCCACAGGGCATGCGCCGCCGGGTAAGTGACCTGCTTTCCACTTTGCCCCCGACAGCTGATGCGACGGCGGTTTCGGCAACACCCTCGCCCAAGGCCAAACAATGACCGCGTCGCGCCACAAAACGGCTTCGAATATTCCTCTGGCAGTGCTGATTGCAGCGTCAATTTCACTGGGCGGTTGCGACACGGTAGGCGGCTGGTTCAAAGGATCGAAAGACCCCAAGATCCCCGGCGAGCGGATTTCGATCCTGTCCCTCGAAGGTCGTCTTGAAGCCGACAATTCGCTGGCGGACCGTCGGGTGGAATTGCCCAATCCCTATGTGAACAGCACCTGGTCGCATTTCGGCGGATCAGCGGATCATGCCATCCAGCATCTGGCACTGGCCGACAAGCCGCAAAAAGTCTGGAAGCGGTCACTGGGCGAAGGGTCGGGAAATGAATTCCGGCTGGTTTCCTATCCGGTCGTGGCCGGTGGTTTCATCTATGCGGTCGATGCCGAAGGTACCGTGGTCAAGCTGGATGCCAAAACGGGCGACCGGATCTGGTCGATTGAACTGGCCCCGGACGAACTTGACCCTGCACTGGGTTTTGGTGGCGGTGTGGCCATTGATGGCACCAGGCTGTTTGTCACCACGGGCTTTGGTATAACAGTCGCCTTTGATGCCAAATCGGGCAAGGAATTATGGCGTCGGGCGATCAATGTGCCGTTACGTGCGGCCCCGGTTGCTGCCAATGGACGGGTTTACATTTCCACCCATGACAATCAGCTGTTCGCCCTGTCGCAGGATGACGGCCGCGAGTTGTGGAACTTCCAGTCCATTGCTGAAAGTGCTGGCATTCTGGCGCCGGCAGCTGTTGCCGTGTCCGGCGATGTGGTGGTAGCGCCATTTTCATCCGGCGAACTGGTGGCCCTGCGGGCTGAAAACGGCAAGGTTTTGTGGAGTGATTCATTGGCACGGTCGCGCCGGGTGACCCCATTGGGTGCGATCAGTGATATCGCCTCGGCACCGGTTATTGATCGCGGTCGGGTCTATGCGATTTCACATGGCGGGCGACTGGTATCGATTGATCTGCGAACCGGTGAACGCGCCTGGACCCAGGACGTGGCGGGTGTGCAAACGCCCTGGGTCGTTGGTGATTACCTTTATGTGGTGACGGTTGATGCCCAGGTCATGTGCCTGTCGCGTATTGATGGCCGGATCAAATGGGTTCACGAACTGGAACGGTTTGAAGACCCAAAGGAACGTGATGGCCCGATTGAATGGTCCGGCCCGATCCTTGGCGGGGACCGTCTGATTCTGGTCAATTCGCTGGGACAGGCTGTGACGCTGTCACCCTATTCCGGCGAGGCGCTGGGCCGTCTGGCCCTGCCCGAAGGTACGTTCATTGCTCCCATCATTGCCAATCAGACCCTTTACTTCGTGACTGACGACGCGGATCTGATCGCGTTGCGCTAAGGCTTTGCCCATGGGCTTTAAGGTTGCGATTGTCGGACGGCCAAATGTTGGCAAGTCGACCCTGTTTAATCGGCTGGTCGGCAAAAAGCTGGCACTGGTGGACGACACGCCGGGGGTGACGCGCGACCGGCGCGAGGGTGACGCCCATCTTGGTGACATGAATTTCACTGTGGTTGATACTGCCGGATGGGATGATGCCAGCGATGGCATGGGAGCGCGCATGCGCGAGCAGACGACCAGGGCAATCAAGGGCGCGCATGTCTGCCTGTTTGTGATCGACTCCCGCGAAGGGGTCACAGCCCTGGATCGTGCCGTCGGACAAACCCTGCGTAAAGTTTCCGTGCCGATCATCTGTGCAGCCAACAAGGCCGAAGGTGGCAAAGGCATACAGGGCGTGTCCGAAGCCTTTGGCCTTGGCTTCGGTGATCCCATTCCCATGTCTGCCGAACATGGCGAGGGTCTGGAATTTCTGTACGACGCCCTGGCACCTTATTACGACGCGCAGGCGCAGGACCCCGATGCACCGGCTGCTGGCGATCTGGGCGAAGATGGTGAAGTTGATCCCGACGCCGAACCAAAATCCGTGCGTATCGCAATTGTCGGCCGCCCCAATGCAGGCAAGTCCACGCTGATTAACAAACTGATCGGCGAAGAACGACTGATCACCGGGCCGGAACCGGGTCTTACCCGCGATTCCATCGGTGTAGACTGGATGTGGAAAGACCGCCGGATCAAACTTTTTGACACAGCCGGTCTGCGCCGCAAGGCAAGGGTGGAAGAAAAGCTGGAAAAGCTGTCGGTTGCCGACACGCTGCGCGCCATTCGCTATGCCGAAGTGGTGATCCTGGCCATTGATGCAACCGCACCTTTGGAAAAGCAGGATCTGACGATTGCGGATCTGGTCGAACGTGAAGGCCGCGCGCTGATCATTGTGCTGACCAAATGGGATCTGATTGAAGAACGCCAGACGTTGCTTAAGGCAGCGCGCGAACGGGTGGATACAGTATTGCCTCAGGTGCGTGGTGTGCCGCTGGTGCCATTATCGGCGCTACAGGGGCGTGGTCTGGATCAGATCATGCCCACCGTGTTCAAGGTGCTGGGCTGGTGGAACAAGCGCGTACCGACGGCGGCATTAAATCGCTGGCTGGAAGCCGCCACATCGAAACATCCACCGCCTGCTGTATCGGGCCGTCGTCTGCGCCTGCGGTACATGACCCAGATAAAAAGCCGTCCTCCGACCTTTGCGCTGTTCACCACGCGCCCCGGCGAATTGCCCGAAAGCTATATGCGCTATATGGCCAACAGCCTGCGGGTCGATTTTGATATTCCCGCCGTTCCGATCCGCTTCACACTGAAGAAGACGAAAAATCCTTATACGGATGAATGAATTTAGCATCCGCAGTCCATGAACGGGCCAAATCGTTTTACGCAGCGCTTAACGTAATCACGGTCGGCTGCTTGCGCGCCATGGCAAGACTGAGTTCGTAATTTGCTTGAAGCAGCATCCAGACTCGGGCCGTTCCTACGCCGGCGAGTTCCAGGCGCACAGCCAGATCCGGGCTAATGCCGGCACGTCCATTCAAGACGCGCGAGAATGCCGGGCGTGACATTGACAGCCGCCGGGCGGCTTCAGTTACGTCCATATTGAGAGCCGCAATCACATCCTCGCGCAGGATTTCGCCCGGATGGGGATGGTTTTTCATGCCAAACACCTTTCAATGATAATCCAGATAGTCGACAACCTCTGCATCCATGCCCCTGAACCGCCAGCTGACACGCCAATTGCCGTTTACCGATACCGCCCAATGGCCTTTCAATTTGCCCTTTAGCGGGTGCAGATCATATCCCGGCAACGCCATGTCCTTTGCCTCTTGGGCGGCATCAAGCATCGCCAAAATACGCCTTAACTTTCTCACATGATCACGCCTTATGCTCGAGGCTGACCCTGTTTTGAACAAAGTCTCAAGACCCTTATGACGAAAGCTGATGATCATACCATTATGTGTACTGTGAAGCGGCACACAGCACAAGTAAAATGACGACTGCGCGTATGCGTATCCAGCCCTTCTCAGTCGGTTCTTTTTGATCATTTATCAAACACATCAAATATAATGAGAAACATGCCGCTCACGCAGCAGCCTCCAGGTGCCAGGCCATCAAAACAGCTGCCATAAAACCGATTACAGCAAGTATTGGCTTCCGTGCCGATGGGTCATGCTCTCTAATGAACTTCAATCACCACAAAATATGGCGAGCATGTGCCTCAACCTGACAAACACGGACGAAAACATCACGCCTTTGGCGGTGCGAACAATTCCCCATTGGCTGTGCAACTGGCTTCGGCCAGCGCGACAAACAGATCACCCAGGGACTCAGGCGTTTTAAGGCTCATGGGGTCTTCGCCGGGCATTGCGTTGGCGCGCATGCTTGTGCGGGTAGGGCCGGGGCTTAGCAGGTTTACTTTGGCATTGGTGATTTCAAGTTCATCGGCATAGGTCAGCACCATGGCTTCCATTGCAGCTTTTGAAATCGCATAGGCACCCCAATAGGCTGTGAATTTTCGTGCCGCACCCGAGGTCACAAATATGCCGCGCCCGGAATCGGATGCGCGCAACAGCGGATCGAAAGAACGGATCATACGCCAGACGGCGGTCAGGTTGACTTTCATCACATCGTCGAACCCTTCGGGTGTGATGTGGGCAACAGGTGTCAGCGATCCCAGAACACCTGCATTGGCAACCAGAATATCCAGCTTGCCCCAGCGTTCAGCAATTGCCCCGCCCAGCCGGTCAATCGCCGGGAAATCTTTGAGATCAAGGGGCACCAGTGTGGCACCACCTGTACCCAATGCCTTGATTTCATCGTCCAGTTCTTCGAGTGCGCCAACTGTGCGTGCAACCGCGATCACATGCGCACCCTCGGCGGCATAGCGCAGGGCCACTGCACGGCCGATCCCGCGCGATGCACCCGACACAAGGGCCAGTCGGCCATCCAGACGTCCGCTCATGCGCTTTCGGCCAATAGTGATAATTGACGGGGGCTGGCCCCCTGATCCTGATCGGTCAGCACGGTTGGATAATCCCCTGTAAAGCAGGCATCACAAAATTGCGGCGCATCGTTAAAGCGCCTTTCTTCACCCATGGCCTGATATAATCCATCAATCGAAATAAACGCCAGTGTATCGGCACCGATAAACTGGCGCATGGCTTCCAGATCGTGATTGGCAGCCAGCAGTTTTGAACGCTCAGGCGTGTCCACGCCGTAAAAACATGAATGCGTCGTGGGTGGCGAGGCAATACGCATGTGCACTTCCAGTGCACCGGCTTCGCGTACCATTTCAACAATCTTGACGGATGTTGTCCCGCGCACGATTGAATCATCCACAAGCACCACGCGCTTGCCCCGGATCAGAGCGCTATTGGCATTGTGTTTCATCTTGACACTGAAATCGCGGATTTCCTGCTTGGGCTGGATAAAGGTGCGGCCCACATAATGATTGCGGATAATGCCCAGTTCAAATGGCAGGCCCGAGGCTTGTGCAAATCCAATCGCCGCGCGATTGCCGCTGTCGGGCACCGGTATCACCAGATCGGCATCCGCCGGTGCCTCGCGCGCCAGAACCTCGCCAATACGTTTGCGCGCTGCATAAACACCGCGTCCATCCAGTGTTGAATCAGGTCGCGCAAAATAAACATATTCGAAGACACAGAACCGATGCGGTGCCGGTTTGAACGGGCGGAAACTTTCAATGCCGTTCTTGGAGATGAATACCAGTTCGCCCGGTTCGATATCGCGAATAAATTTCGCGCCGATTATGTCAAACGCTACGGTCTCCGATGCCAGGATATAGGCATCCTGCAACCGGCCCAAAACCAGTGGCCGTACACCCAGCGGATCGCGAACACCGACCATGCCTTCGGGTGTCAGAGCGCAGATGGAATAGGCGCCTTCAATCATGCGCAAGGCATCGGTCAGGCGTTCCAGCACGGGGCCGCTTTTGGATGTGGCAACCAGATGGATCACGGTTTCCGTATCCGATGTGGACTGGAAGATCGAGCCGCTTTGCACCAGTTCGCGTTTCAATGTTTCGGCATTGGTCAGATTGCCATTATGGGCTACCGCAAAACCGCCCGTGGCCAGTTCGCCGAACAGGGGCTGCACATTGCGCAGGATCGTATCCCCTGTGGTCGCATAGCGCGTATGGCCGATAGCGGCATCACCTTTCAGGTGTCCCAGAATGCTTTCCGAATTGAAATTGTCCACCAGTCCCATGCGGCGTTCGGAATGAAACCGTGCGCCATCAAATGTCACAATGCCTGCTGCTTCCTGACCGCGATGCTGCTGGGCATGCAGTCCCAGCACGGTCAGCGCCGCAGCTTCGGCATGGCCAAAGACGCCAAACAGCGCACATTCCTCATGCAGCTTGTCATCATCAAAAGGTGTGGCATAGACGGGGCCATGGGACATAGCGGGTTCCTTTGTCCTGTCGGGCATCCGGATGGGCAGGCATCCTATGGGGCGGACATCGGGCTACCGGTCGCGATGCGACTGGACCAGATCATCCATACTCTTGGCCTGTTCTGGTTTATAGCCAGTCTCGGCGGTTTTGTCAGGGGCGTTGCCATTGGGTGCGGCACGTGTGTCGATTGTGCCCGGTGGCGGCGGCGTGGGGCGCGCGGCCGGTGCCTGGATGGCATTTGTCTGGCTGGCATCCTCCGCGGGTTCTTCGGGCGCGTTGGGCATTGCACCACGAATGCGCGCCTCGCCATTGCCCTTATGCGGCAGCGGTGCAAGGTCATAGAGGATGATGGCCCCCTGTTCCACCAGTGGCCTTGTCTGTCCTTCGCGGGCAAATGCCGGACGGTCGATGGGTGGCAGCAGCAATGCCATGACCAGATAGGCCAGACTGACCAGCAAGGCACCCCGGCCCAGGCCGAATAATACCCCCAGGGATCGGTCCACGGGTCCCAGTACCGACCCTTTGACCCTATTGGTAATGGCACCGAATACAATCGACAGCACGATCAGGCTGACCACAAAAATGCCAACCGCCGCGATAATGTCGGAAAAGCTGGATGGGGTGATATAGGTGCGCACCAGCGGGCTGACATTTGCGTGAAAACGATAGGTGGCAAAGGCGGCACCGACCCATGCAGCGATGGACAGAACTTCCTTGGTGATGCCACGCGACAGACCGATCAGCGCTGACAACATCAGCACGCCGATCACGACCAGATCAAAACCGCTTAACGACAGAAATTCCATGTCCGTCCTTTTATCCTATGCCAGCGCGCCGCGCGATAATGGTTCAACCAGATCATCCAGTTTCCGGATTTCAGTCAGACCCAATCCGGACGCCCCGCGTGCATTGCCAAGGGCTGGCAGGATCGCGCGTTTGAAACCCAGCTTCTGCGCTTCCTTGATGCGCGCATCGGTCTGTCCGACGGCACGGACTTCGCCGGATAATCCTATTTCGCCAAAAAATACAGTATCGGGGGCAACCGGTTCGCCGGTCAGTGAAGAGACCAGTGCCGCCGCCACCGCAAGGTCGGCCGCCGGTTCCGAAATCTTTAATCCGCCAGCAATATTCAGATAAATATCGCGCCCGCCAAAGGCCAGACCACAACGGG
>CAISDR010000358.1 GCA_903884125.1 uncultured bacterium | reverse complement strand
TGCTTTATGAATACGCTGCCAGCCATTATGGTCAGTCGATCCCGGTACGTATTTATGCACCTGTAGGCGGGCATGAAGATCTTTTGCCCTATTTGGTGCGGCGCCTGCTTGAAAATGGCGCGAATTCATCCTTTGTCGCGGGCTTTCTGCGTGATGATGTTGCCATTGAATCGATTGTGGCGGACCCGGTTGAAATACTTAAATCCGCGCAGATAAAACGCCATCCCGGCATTGCCCGTCCGGCTGATCTTTATGCCCCGGACCGGTTAAATTCAAAGGGCCATGATCTGTCAGATGCCGATTTTATCGCACATCTGGCTGAAGTCCTTGAAGACACAAAGCCCTTTGGTTCCGGTTCAATTCCGATACTTTCACCCGCAGATCATCAGCTGGTTGTCGGCTATCATGACCTTGCCACGGCAGAACAAATCGACCGGTCACTGGATCGTGCCCGATCTGCATTTCCAGCCTTCGATGCGGCAGGGAGCGGGGTGCGGGCGCAGTTACTGGAACGTACGGCCGAACTGATAGAAGCACAGACAGATACGCTTTTTCGCCTGCTGGTTTTGGAGGCGGGAAAAACCTGGGCTGATGCGCTGTCAGAAATCCGCGAGGCGGTTGATTTTTGTCGGTACTATGCCCACGAGGCGCGTAGGCATTTCGAAGCACCGGTTATTCTGCCCGGCCCGGTTGGCGAGGCCAATTCCTGGCGTCTGGCAGGACGCGGGGTTTTTGCTACCATCAGCCCATGGAATTTTCCGCTGGCTATCTTCACCGGCCAGATCGCAGCGGCCCTTGCTGCAGGAAACACAGTTGTGGCAAAGCCCGCCGAGCAAACACCCCTGATCGCCAGCGCTGCAATTGCCCTGTTCCATGGCGCAGGCGTACCCGCCGATGTTCTGCATCTGCTGCCGGGGTCTGGCATCAGTGTTGGTGAGAGCCTTGTGCGCGATCCACGCATCAATGGCGTTGTGTTTACCGGATCAACTGCAACAGCCCAGAAAATCAACCGCCAACTGGCCGACCGCGTCGGCCCGATCCTGCCCCTGATTGCAGAAACCGGCGGGCAAAATGCCATCATCGTGGATTCAACGGCCCTGCTGGAACAGGTAACAGATGATGTGATGGCTTCTGCCTTTCTGTCAGCAGGTCAACGCTGTTCGGCGGCACGGATCATCTGTGTGCAGGATGATATTGCACCGGCATTGATTGAATTGATCAAAGGGGCGATGGACGTCCTGATGATCGGCGACCCGCGTGATTTTGCAACCGATGTGGGACCAATCATTGATCAGGCGGCCTTGATCCGCATCCGATCACATATTGACCAGCTTCCCGCTGGCTGCAAACTCCTGCATCAGGCTAGCCTTGGCGAAAATTGTGACCGGGGAACCTTTATTGCCCCGACATTGATTGAAATTGACCGGCTGGACCGCCTGACAACAGAAATATTCGGGCCGGTCCTGCATCTGATCCGATATGACACAAAAGCATTTGACGACATGGTCGCATGTGTTGCTGCCATGGGATATGGATTGACCTTTGGACTGCATTCACGCCTTGAGCTTCGCGCGAACCAGGTCGAAACGTACATGCCGGTTGGCAACATCTATATCAATCGTTCCATCACCGGGGCGGTTGTTGGCACCCAGCCCTTTGGCGGCCAAGGTCTGTCCGGGACCGGCCCAAAGGCAGGCGGACCCCATTACCTGCCGCGCTTTGCCACCGAACGCACCGTGACCATTAATACGGCTGCCCAGGGTGGCAATGCGACCTTGCTGCTGCTGGACGAGCCGCCCCCTGATGGTGGCAATTGATGCCCATTTCACCCCCGCCAAATTTGCGCCATAATAGCCTTATACGATTTTACGCCGTTCGAATTCCAAAGGTGACCTAAATGTTCATGATTACGCATGCACGGATTTTGTTGCCAGTATTGGCTTTGATGGGATTGGGTGCGTGCCAGAGCCCGCGTGCAGACAGTGCTGCGGCGGCTCAAACCGGGCTTGTGGGTCTGCCAAAATCGGTCTTGATCCAGTGTGCCGGTGCACCAAGCCGCACCGCCAACGCAGATGGAGTCGAAGTGATGACCTATGAAATGATAAAATTGCGCGCGGATCCGGCTGCTGCCGGCTATGGCGGATTTCATGGCCGTGTCGGCGGATTCTGGGGTGGACGTTGGGGCGGGCCCGGCTGGGGCTATGGCGGAATCTGGGGTGACAGCGGCGGCACCGAAAGCCGTACTTGCAATGCCAGCTTCACCATCACCAATGGCAAAGTATCCAAGGTTGTTTATAGCAGCCCGGATGCGGAAGGTATAAGCCGTCTGGACCAATGCTATTCGATCATCGAAAACTGCGTCCCACCGCCCGCACCATCCAAATAGAGCAACGATCTGCGACACTAACGCCGCAGTGTTCAACTACCTGTTTCCTCTGCCCCGGTCACTCGGCTAGAATTGAGACTAATAAAAGCCAGTCAGGGGAGATGGATGCGTCATGGACTTTGAAATTCCAGCAGAAATAACGGCCAAGCTGGCCGAATTGGATGCCTTTATTGATCGCGAGATCAAGCCGCTGGAAGAGATGGATGACAATATCCGTTTCTTTGATCACCGCCGTGAACATGCACGTACCGACTGGGATAATGGCGGCCAGCCGCGCCCGGAATGGGAAGAACTGTTAGGCGAAATGCGACGGCGGGCGGACAAGGCCGGTCATCTACGCTTTGCCTTGCCCAAGGAGCTGGGTGGTCAGGATGGGTCGAATCTGGCGATGGCGATCATCCGCGAACATCTGGCGCATAAAGGGTTGGGTCTGCACAACGACTTACAGAATGAAAGCTCGATTGTCGGCAATTTTCCGACCGTGCATATCATGCACACCTTCGGCACGCCCGCCCAAAAGGATGAATATCTGAATGGCATGATCAAGGGCACCCACAGGCTTGCCTTTGGCCTGACCGAACCTGACCATGGATCGGATGCCACATGGATGGAAACCACCGCCGTCCGCCAGGGCGATGATTGGGTAATTAATGGCGAAAAAATGTGGAACACGGGATTGCATTCGGCAACCATCGATATGATTTTCGCCCGCACCAGCGGCAAGGCGGGCGATGCCCGTGGTATTACCTGTTTTATGGTGCCAACCAATGCCCCCGGCTTTAAAGTTGAACAGTTTTTATGGACGTTCAACATGCCAACAGACCATGCGCATGTCACATTGAACAATGTGCGGGTATCCAATGAAACGATCCTGGGTGGCGAAGGCAACGGCCTGTTTATTGCCCAGCATTTTGTTCACGAAAACCGTATCCGGCAGGCAGCATCGGGTGTGGGTGCCGCGCAATACTGTATTGACGAGTCAGTCGTATATGCGCGCAACCGCAAGGTTTTTGGCAAGTCGCTTTCGGGAAATCAGGCCATTCAATGGCCGCTGGCCGAACTGCACACAGAAGCGGAAATGGTACGCGGATTAGTCTACAAGACCGCCTGGGAAATGGATCGGGTGCATCACCTGGATGTATCCGACAAAGTGTCGATGTGTAATTACCGGGCCAACCGGCTCGTCTGTAATGCGTCTGATCAGGCCATTCAGGTCCATGGCGGCATGGGATATTCGCGGCACAAGCCGTTTGAGCACATCTATCGCCACCATCGCCGTTATCGCATCACCGAAGGTTCCGAAGAAATCCAGATCAGGAAAGTCGCAGGGCATCTGTTCGGATTTATGGGGGCCAATCGCGGCCACAAATCGCGCGAGGAATAGATCTAATACTTAACGATGACCCGTTGGTTAGCGCAGTATGTCTGGGCGAACCGGCGGGATCACTTCGTAAAGCTGGAAATTCACGCCCTCGTATAGAAGTTCCAGGTGGTCCGGGATGGGGTTAGCATCGCCGGGTGCTGTATAAAGAACATAGACAAAATCATACCGGTCCGACCATTGCCGCCAGTAATTTGCTGGCAAAACAGCTTTGGGGCCTGCATGTGCATTCGTTGCCAAGGCCGCCACATTGGGTGGGTCGCCATCTTCGGTATCCACAATGGCGTGATAATCGGGACGCACATTCAAAATCTGCTTGCCGGTTACCGCAAAGGCCGTGGTGACCAGACTGGATCGTTCGATCATGGCAAGGCAGGCTGCGTGCGACAGCGGCAGATTCATCTCTTCGGTCCCGGTCGGGCGGTTGGCGGTGGCGACCAGCACTTTTGAACCCGGATCAATGAATTGCAAGCTTGACCGCATATCATCAAATGACTGATCGATCTCGGCCCAGGCTGTGCCAACACCGGCAAATCGCACCAGCGACAAAGCTATTATGGCAAAGACAAATATCCGGCGTGCAATGGGGCTGACGACACTCAGGTCAGCAAACGCAATTGCCATAAACACCAGCGCCACCGGAAGCCGCAGATCAGCCGCCCATGACCCAAACAGCACGGTCGGCATACCAACATAGACAACAAATCCGCTGACCAGCAGGACAAGCCCCGCAGGATGAATGGTTATTGCCCGCAACATCAGGCCCAGCGCCATTGCAAATAACAGAACAAAGCCAAACGCTGTATCAAGGCCGTGGCCATAGGCCTGAACCAGCCATCCCAGTCCGTCAAGTTTAGCATTCCAGTCCCAGGACACATCCGTTGCCAGTCCCATGGTTGGCGAAAAGGCCATGAGGCCCAAGGCTGGAACAAACGGCAATGAAAGCACGGCAATGTCGATCAGTGCCTGACGTGAGACCAACCGGCCATGCCATCTGGCCCCGTCAACGCCAGGCCGATTGCTGAACAGCCGCCAGCCTTCATAGGCACCAAGCCCAAGGCCGTACATGCCTATTCCGAACAGATGGCAGAAGAACAAAACAACCACAAAGGCTGATGAAACGGCCGCCCGCCATTTCCAGTCATGCGTGCGCAGGTAAACCCATGCCGCCAGCGCCCAAAGCGCAATGGCCGAGGCAAAAACGAAATTCATGAACCCGTATAAAAGCGCATGGTTATAAAGGAATAGAAACGATACCAGCGGCCAGGGCGACAGGTGGCCGGTGATGGCGCGATGCAGCGCCGCAACGCCGCCAACAATGGCCAGCAGATTAAGTGCGACAAATACCTGACCAGCCAGATAGGTGCCCAAAATGCGGGCCAATGGTGGCACAACAGCGTCCATCACAAGGTTGGGGATAATCTGCCACTTAATTGCGTAAAAATTGTTCAGCAGCTGGTCATTGCCAGCCGATGCGATCACATGCATCCGCGCCAGATGATTGACGTAATCCGCCATTGGCGGCACCTGAAATGCAAAAACCGGCACAAGCATGGCCAGGATCAGCAGGCCAAACGCAGCGCGGACCAGACGGCCTTCATCGGCCACCCGAACCACGGCGCCAAGCGACTGGCTAAAGGACATTGGCTGCGTCATTACTGGCTCGGACATTAAGGGCTCCCGCCGACCGATTTGGGTCGCCGCATGGCCGCGAACAGCTAGCACGACGAATCACAATCTACTACGAAAAATTGGGGTGCCAAAAGCTTAGAAGAGGTCAAGGCCCTTGATCATTGGTCAAAATAGTCCGGCGCAGGTGCAACAGACCCAAAATCATGACCAGGCTGTAAGAAACCGCTGTGGTCAGCGCGATGCCCGGCACCCCGAACCGCTGCATGACCAATAGATCCATTGCAAGATTAACCAATGATGCAATGACGGATAGAACCAGCACCACCCTCGATGCTCCGAGGGTAACCAGTATCCTCGAGGTGACGACCCAGGCAAGAAACGGCGCGATATGCCAGGCATAGGCCGCTTGGGCCGCAGCGACGGCGGCTGTTTCAGCGGCACCAAACCTGCCCCGCGCAAAAACGAATTCGACGATATCTGCAGAAAATGCTGCAACCGCACCGCTGGCAATAAGACCTATCAGGATCACCAGCACAATCGTGTTGCGCGCCAGCGCCAAAACAGCCAGACGGTCGCCGCCGCTGGCCATCAGGCTGATGCGGGGGATAACGGCCTGTGACAGCGCTATGGCGCTTATGCCGGTAATGGATGCGACAATTTTGGACCCCAGGAAGAATGCCCCAACCGCGCCAGGCCCGACCTGCGCGGACACAACCTGATCCGCCAGCGGCACCGACCCCAGGGTCAGGGTACCAAGCACGACAGTGCTGATTTCCCATCCGATCTGCCCCATTGTTATAACAAGCCCTGACCGGAAAAACTGGAAGCGGATCCCGATACTAAAGGCCATCAGTCCGATGACGATGGTTTCCGCCAGCGCCCCGAAAGCTGTTCCATTGGCCAGGGTTTCGGCCGTTGCATCCCCAGTTGCCAGCACAAGGGCCACAACGACTCCAAAGGGCGTAATGGCTGATAACAATGCCGGCCAGGCAAAACGACCACGAAGGTTCAGCGCAACCGTCCACAGGGCGATCCACAATTGACTGGGTATAATCGCACACACCCATGGCACAAGCCTAACCGCAACCGCCGTCGTCTGAGCCGGAAGACCCCGACCAAGGACGGCCATGTAATAAGGTGCAAGAAACGTCAGAACTGCCGTCAGGGTGACTGCCACCAGCCCGAACAGCATTGTCATGCGCCCCAACACAAATGGCGCCTCGGCAGGCGCGGCGGCGCTGGCGATCCGGGCATAGGCTGCAGGGATGGCGGCGGTTGCCGATACAGTCAGAAACGTGGGAATCGCCAGGGCAAGGAAATAGGCTTCAAGTTCCGGGCCTGTGCCAAAAGTTGCAGCAACCATGACCTCGCGAACAAATGTCGCCGAACGGCCTATGGCGGTCATCATCGCAACCAGCAGGACCGTTCCGGCCAATGACCGGACGGGAACGCGGCCACGCATCCCAAGCAATTCAGCCAATCGGCCAATCTGACGTTCAAGCCATGTCTGGCTTGGCGCCAGCAGTGCACGTTCAGCGGCGGCGCGCAGGCGGTCCTGACGGCGATTATATAATTGCTCACAAAGCGCACCATATCGACCAAGAATGATATTCATGCCCAATAGTCCGGCGGTGCGGTCCCGGACAAATTCACAAAGCGCGTTCAATTCCACTTGAGACAGGTGAAGCAGCCGCCGAACAACACCGGCCAGTGCGGCAGCATCTCCGGGCAGCACCATTAGGTGAGAATCCCCAATAGGTAATTCAGAATTTCCCCCCAGATCGGTAATACACGGAACACCTTGAGCCATAGCCATCACGGCCAGATTCGACAATGCCCCGCCAATGCCTCCTGGGCTTACAATCACATCTGCGCCAAATGCGACAAGCCCACGGGTGTCATCGTCTGCAAAGCGCTGAATGGCGGGTTCATTTCCAAACGATAGAAATGCTGCGCCAATTTCGGGTGAATTCACAATTGCAGCAGGTCCGGTGACGGCAAATACCAGCCCATCTTCGGATTTCCGGAGTGCCCTGACCGCACCAAAGAATCGCTGGAGGTCCGTCTTCCAGTTCGCGTTCACAACCTGAACTATCAGGCGCATATTTTCGTTGGCACCCAGTTGCCTGCGCAGAGACTGCCTTTGCTGGCTGATCAACCGGGGGTCATGCCTGGGCGCAAAAAAAGGTATTCGACGCCAATCCCTGGAATGAAATCCCAATGGTGCATGGGCATGCATTATTTCGAACGACCGAACAATGATTGCTTCGGCCCACTCGGTGAAAAGTGCCAGTACACTGGGCAGGAACCGTTCGCGAATTCCATTTGCCGGTGGCATGGCATGAAGCGTCCAGATCAGACTTGGCGCCCCTACGCCACAAAGTCTTTGGGCAATCGTCCCGATCAGGATTGCCGAATAATCCCAAGTCTGCACGATATCTGGTTTTAATTCTCGTATCTCAGCCAGCAGTGCCAGAAACGCCAGCGATCCTGCGCCACGACCAGCCCTGCCCAGTATGATGACCTGCGCCGATCCTGCATCAGCGGCCATATCAACTGAATCCACCAGACAGATGATCGTTGATCTTATGCTGAGCGGATCCGCCGAGCGCACCAATTGCAGCAGCGCATCCGATGCATCGCCCGGGTCAAGATTTTTTATAACGTGGAGGATATGTCGCTGGTCCACGGTCAGGTCACACCCGCGTGGCCCGACACGGGCTTTTGAGCCAGGAAATAATATTCATTCGCCAGTCGGCGCGCGATCCTGCTGTCGCCCAACAAAAGATCGAAATAGCGCAATGGTGCAAATACCCAGCCCGCTACGAATCGGCAGAACGCATAGATCCATCGATTGTCCGCCCAGGATGAAAGCCCATCCCGCAGCATCCATACCAGGGTCGAAAACGGGCCAACCGAAACGCCGGAATAAATTTCGTCAAAGGCGCGAAACTGCCAGCGCAATCCTTCCAGCGTATAGCGCTGATAATCATGGGGGTCGGCATGAAATCCCTGAAGAAAAGGCATTTCAACATAAACATGACCACCGGGACGCAGAACCCGGAACGCTTCTGCGATCACCTGTTCGGGAACACGGACATGTTCAAGCACCGCCTGCAAAACGATCCCATCTACCGACTGATCCGCCAGCGGCAATTTTGCGGCGTCTGCCACCAGATCAATATGTTCACCGCGACCGATATCGACTGCAAAAATTCTTGCACCTGAATTTGTCACATTATCCCACAGACGTTTACCAGACCCTTCCATCGCACCGGCACCGATATTGAATATCAGGGCATCGGGTATAAACAGAGCAGCGCGAATCTGATCAAGGCGGATCGCGGGGATGACAT
>CAISDR010000357.1 GCA_903884125.1 uncultured bacterium | reverse complement strand
GGTCCGGCACTATCGTTCCTGTACCAACCAGCGAAATGTCCGCAAATGTCTGGTCAACCAGGCGGACCGCCCAGAAACCGTCGGCCGCCGATATCTGACGGCCAAAAAAGTCGGCAATAGCCAAAGACACACCCGGATGAAATCCAGCTCCTGTTGAAGACCTGGCAAAATCCTGCCCGACAAATTTCAGTGCGTAGTCTCGGTCCAGCTCGGGGCCGATCTGAACCTCAAGGTCATCGCCGCACATGATCCCGCCTTCAGCCAACAAGCTGCGGCACATTTTCAGATCCATGCTGACATCGTCGTAATAATGAGATCCGTCAATATAGATCAGGTCAAATGATCCGGCAGGCAGAATTTCCAGCGCGTCTCTCAGTTTGCCCCGGAAATGATCAAGTCTGACATTTCCCGCAATCGAACTGGTATTATGGAGAAATAGCTCATAGGCCATTTCCGATGACAGCATCGCGTCCATATACTGGCCGGTCCCGTCCGGTGCCGCCAGATCCTGATCGGAAAAATAGGGCTGCCAGGGATCAACGCAGGTAATGGAACCGCCATGACTTGAAAATGTGCGGATAGCCTGGGCAAAGGTCAGTGCGCTGGACCCAAGCCACGATCCGATTTCCAGCAGGCGGATGGGCCGAACTTTCTGGGCAGCCAGACTGACCGCGGCGGCCATAAAGACATGGCGCAGACCGGTTCCCTGAAAGCCATCGGTTGCGCCCTCAAAAAAAGGCTTATTGCCAAACAGGGACTCGAAAATGGCCCTTAGTGGCCCCATGAGAGTCCTGCTCCCGTCAATAGCCCTGATTTTCTGGAGGCCGCGGAGGGAATCGAACCCCCGTACGCGGATTTGCAGTCCGATGCGTAACCACTCCGCCACGCGGCCTCACCCTTGGGTGGAGGGGTTGTAGCAATCGCAGCGCCCTAGCGCAAGTTTATCGGTCTGCGCCAAAAGGGTCCGTTGTCAACGACCATGATCCCTTTGTATAACCATGTTACGGTGACGCTGTTGCGGTGCCGAAGGATGTTCTGCAGTTTGGAAGAGGTCGCAAGAATGAGCCCGTCGGCGATTGATCAAACCCCGGCTGCCGGCAATCAGGCGGCACGCCTGCATATGGTCGACAGTCAGGTCCGGCCCAATGGAATCACGAACGAGGCGTTGGTTGGCGCCCTGCTGGGTCTGGCCCGTGAGCCGTTCCTGCCAATGGCACAGCGTCCGCTGGCCTATATGGAAGGGCGATTGCCCATTGCGCCGGGCCGGTTTCTGACCGAGCCGATGATTTTTGCCAAGCTGGTCCAGTTTGCCGAGGTAAATCCCGAAGACCGGGTATTGCTGATTGGCGCGGGTACCGGTTATGGCGCCGCGGTGCTGGCGCGGCTGGCAGCACATGTGGTTGCGGTTGAATCGGACAAGGCATTGGCAGACGCTGCCGAAGCCAATTTATGCACACTGGGAATCAGCAATGTGGCGGTTGTACATGCGTCGCTGGTGGCAGGCTGTGCCGGTCAGGGACCATATAATCGCATCATCATTGACGGCGCAGCGGAACTTGTTCCCAAAAACCTGCTTGAACAATTGGCCGATGGTGGCCATCTGATTACGGTTGAAGTTGATCAGGGGCTTTCGCGCGGGGTATTATATACCCGTTCGGGCTCAGCTTTTGGACATCGCCCGGTTTTTGATGGTCGTACGGCCAACTTGCCGGGGTTTGAAAAACGAACCGGCTTTGTGTTTTAGTCAGTTTTGCCGGGGGACGGGCAGGTCCTTTCATGAAACCTCTTTATCGAACCAATGCATGGCGCTAGGTTGACGACAACCATAGCGTCGAGCATCGGCTCAGATTGCTCGTTTAACGTCTTATCCGTGCCTCAAGGACAATTCGCAATGATCGTTACTGCCAAATCCCATGCTCTGCGCGCTGTTTTAATGGCTAGCGTCTGCGCGGCTTGGACCCTGATGCCTCAGGCCACATTTGCCGAAACAATTGAAGAAGCAATGGCCAGCGCCTATGTCAGCAATCCACAGCTTGAGGCGCAGCGGGCGGCCCAGCGTGCGGTCGACGAAAATGTGCCGCAGGCTCTTTCTGCCTGGCGCCCGACGGTTGCCGTCAACGGCAGCTATGCCACGCAGAACCAGAATGAGACAATTGGCAGCGGCAAATATACGATTGATTCCAAACCGCTTTCGGCGACGGTTACAGCCACACAGAATTTGTTCACCTTTGGCCGGATTGAAGGCAGTATTGATCGCGCCGAAGCCTCTGTTCTGGCGGGCCGTGCACAGTTGAATGCAACCGAACAAGGTGTCCTGCTGGCAGCAGCCACGGCCTATCTTGATACGGTTCAGGCGCAGTCGGTCGTTGATCTAAGCCGGAATAACGTTGAAGTCCTTACCCGCCAGCTTGAAGCAACACGCGACCGTTTTCGCGTTGGGGAAATCACCCGCACTGACGTCGCCCAGGCAGAAGCGGCGCTGGCCCTGGCGAAGTCTGACCTGATCGGTGCCGAAGGAATATTGTCGAACGCGAAGGCTGCCTATGAACGTCAGGTCGGTCATCTGCCTGAAAAGGTGGCCCAGCCGAAAAGCCTGCCGGGCATCCCGCCAACGCTGGATGAGGCGCGCGCAACCGCACTGGCACGTAGTCCAAGTATGGTTGCCAGCCGCCGGGCCGAAGAAGCTTCACGCGCGGGCATCGAGGTTGCCCGAGGTGGATTATTACCGTCACTGGTTGCCCAGGGGTCTTATTCCTATAATGAAGCCGGTACACTAGTCGGGATAAGTGCCCTGACTGCAAAAGTCCGCACTGGTCAGGTCGGTGTGCAGTTGCAGGTGCCTTTAAACACCTCTGGACTGGGTTATTCGCAACTGCGTCAGGCAAAACATGCCAATAGCCAGGACTTGATCAATATTGCC
>CAISDR010000356.1 GCA_903884125.1 uncultured bacterium | reverse complement strand
CCACCGCACCAATCCAATGATAAAGTTTGTACCGCGCGGTCAGACAACAATTGTGGATGCCTATTTAAGTCCGGTGTTGCGCGCTTATGTAGCGAAAGTCACCAACGGTCTCAGCATTGCTGGATCGCCGCAGACCTCACTTCACTTCATGCAGTCGAGTGGCGCGCTGGCACGGGCAGAATATTTCGCGGGCAAGGATGCCGTCCTTTCCGGCCCGGCAGGCGGGGTGGTTGGTGCTGTACAGACTGCTGCGGTTCATGGTTTGTCAAAGCTGATCGGTTTCGACATGGGCGGGACATCAACCGATGTCTGCCATTTTGACGGCCAGTTTGAACGTAACCTGGATAACGAGGTGGCCGGCGTCAAAATTCGCGCCCCGATGATGGCGATTCACACGATTGCCGCAGGCGGCGGATCGGTGTTGCGGATTGATGGGGCGGCACTGGCTGTCGGTCCAAAGTCTGCCGGTGCCGATCCTGGTCCATGCGCATATCGGCGCGGCGGTCCGCTGACTGTCACCGATGCCAATGTGATGGTTGGCAAGATCGCGCCGGATTTTTTCCCTGCGCTATTCGGGCCTGATGGCAAACAGCCGCTGGATGATATGGCAGTTGCAACAGGCTTTGAGGTTTTGGCACAGGAATCATCGGGCCGACTTGACAGTGTGGCGCTGGCTGATGGGTTTATTGCGGTGGCTGTTGAAAACATGGCGCAGGCGATCAAGCGCGTGTCCATCGAACGCGGCTATGATGTCACCGATTACGCGCTTGTCAGCTTTGGCGGAGCAGGGGGACAGCATGCCTGTCTGGTGGCGGATGCCCTGGGCATGCAGCAGATCTTCATTCATCCAATGGCAAGCGTGCTTTCAGCCTATGGCATGGGCCTTGCCGATGTCGGACAATCCCGTCAGGCAACCTTTGGCAAGGTATTATCCAATGATGGCGTCAAGGCTGCGCGCGATGAACTGGACCGGTTAAGCCGCGCGGCAATTGACGCCTTGCGCGATCAGGGCTTTGAACCCGATGCAATCGAACTGCGAGAGGCAGTCCTGGTACATTATGCTGGCAGCGACAGCAGTATCGAAATCGAATTCGATTCCATGCCAGGGATGATTGCAGCCTTTCAAAAGGCCCACGCCCAACAGTTTGGTTTTGCTGGCGAAGGAGTTTCCATCATCATTGAAACGCTGCTTGTCGAAGCAACAGGATCGGCGCCTGCCAAGGCCGATCAGACCATAGCAAGTGTATCTGGCGCGGCCAAGATCGGACAGACGCGGTTTTTTTCAAACGGCCATTGGCATGATGCAATTGTGTATCGGCGTGATGGTTTGGCGTTTGATGCGCGCGTGGCCGGTCCCGCCTTGATTGTTGAGCCGCATTCGACCCTGGTGATCGAAACCGGCTGGCAGGCTGTGCGGACCAGAACAGGGGCGCTGATCCTGACCCGATCGCAACCGAAGGAGAAAAGAAACCTGTCGGACGCGACGACGACACCGGATCCGGTACAACTGGCAATTTTTGCCAAGCGGTTTATGGGCATTGCCGAACAAATGGGTGCCGTTCTGGAGAAGACGGCACATTCCGTGAATATCAAAGAACGGTTGGATTTTTCCTGCGCGATTTTTGACGCCAATGGCGACCTGATTGCAAATGCACCGCACATGCCGGTGCATCTGGGCTCCATGGGCGAAAGTGTGAAAGCTGTCATTGATGCCAATGGCACTGATATTGGTGAAGGGGATGTGTTTGCCCTGAACGCGCCATATCGCGGGGGCACGCATCTACCTGATGTCACGGTGATCGCTCCAGTTTTCATTGATGGCGCAGGTCCGGCCTATTTTGTTGCCGCACGAGGGCATCATGCGGATATCGGAGGAACCACACCTGGATCAATGCCACCAAATTCCACGCATGTCGATCAGGAAGGCGTGCTGTTCGATAACGCCCGCATCGTTCATGGCGGGCAGTTCCAATCGAATTTGGTTTTCGACATATTGCGCTGCGGGCCTTATCCGGCGCGTAATCCAGCGCAGAATATCTCGGATCTGATGGCACAGATTGCCGCCTGCCAGAAGGGGTTGCAGGAACTGCAAAGCCTGGCCGGGCAATTTGGACGCGACATCGTCGATGCTTATATGGCCCATGTCCAGGACCATGCCGAAGCAGCGGTACGACGGGCAATTACCCGTCTTGATAATGGTTCATTCACCCTGCTGCTGGATGATGGCGGACAGATCCATGTCGAAATAAAGGTTGATCATAACCGACAAACGGCGGTCATTGATTTCGCAGGCACATCCCCACAGCGGCGCGGGAATATGAATGCACCACGCCCGGTCACAATGGCGGCTGTATTATATGCCTTTCGCTGTTTGGTCGACGAAGATATTCCGCTGAATGCCGGTTGCCTGCGACCGCTGCGTATCATTATTCCCGACGGCAGCATGTTAAGCCCCGGATATCCAGCCGCGGTGGCTGCTGGAAATGTAGAAACCAGTCAGGCCGTCTGCGACGCCCTGTTTGCGGCCCTGGGTGTGATGGCTGCAAGCCAGGGGACGATGAATAATCTGACTTTTGGTAACGACCGGCATCAATATTATGAAACTGTTTGCGGCGGCACCGGGGCGGGGAAAAGTTTTGTCGGGACGGATGCCATTCATAGCCATATGACCAATTCGCGGCTGACCGACCCGGAAATATTGGAAGCCCGCTATCCCGTCCGGGTCGAAGAATTTTCGGTTCGCATCGGCTCTGGGGGGCAGGGGGCATTCGCTGGGGGAAATGGTGTGATCCGGCGTTTGCGGTTTCTGGAAAAGATGCGTGCCGGGATTTTGTCAACCCGCAGACTGGTTGCCCCCTTTGGACTGAAAGGTGGCGGAGCGGCTTCGCCGGGCGAAACCTGGGTGATCACAGCGGATGGCAGACGGCGGGCCCTGGCTGGATGCGAGGAGGTGGACGTGGATATCGGCGATCAGATCGAACTGCGCACACCGGGTGGTGGTGGCTACGGGGTCTGAACCTAGACGTGCTGTCCGCCATTGATGTGAATTTCGGCGCCGTTCACATAGGATGCCTTGCGCGAGCAAAGGAAAAAGATCATGGCGGCGACCTCTTCGGGTGCGCCCAGGCGTCCCATGGGCACTTCACGTTTGACCATTTCAGCCGTTCCCGGCGACAGGATTGCAGTGTCTATTTCACCCGGCGCAATGGCGTTGACCCGCACGCCGAATGGTCCGAATTCCGATGCCATTTCGCGGGTCAGACCCGCCAGGGCTGCCTTGGACACGGCATAGGCTGAACCGGCAAAGGGATGTACCCGTGTGCCAGCAATCGAGGTCACATTCAAAATCGTGCCCTCGGTCGCCTTGAGCGCATTGATAAGCCCACGGCCCAATACCGCCACCGACAGCAGGTTCACGTTCAGGACCTGGTTCCAGGTTTCGATATCTGTATCCAGAACCCCAAGTCGCGCGCCCTCAGGCCCCTTTGGCGAAATACCGGCATTATTTACAAGCGCGTCCAGCCGCCCGCCAGGCAGCCGGGCCAAAAGGTCGGGAATGGCCTTCTGCACGTCTTCGATCCGGGAAAGGTCCAGTTGGATGTGGTTCATTTCCCCCCCATCCCACGGGCAATCCACTGAAAATGGTTGTCGGGAAACCGTTAACACCCGCCAGCCCGCGGCGGAAAAATAACGAACGGTGGCATGTCCAATGCCGCGACTGGCGCCGGTCAGCAGGAGTGTCTTTTGGTCATTCAGCATATGCCAACCTTAGCATGGTAACGATTCATTATAAACCGTTGTTGCGGGCTGGGTCACAAGCCCCTAATGAATGACACAAATATATAGCACTTTCCTGACAGGATGCCGTTTGCTGATCCGGTTGGGCGATTTTTCATTTTGGCCCCCCCAGCACCTTGGGCTTTGGCCCCAGGCTCAAGAGGATGATTAGATGGACTATTTCCGGCGGTTCAATTTCCTGGTCTGGGCCCCCGCCTTTGAGGCGGACGAGTTGGAAGGCATGCGCCTTCAGCAGATTATGGGCGAAGTAGAGCGGTTGGGGTTTGAAGTCGTCAAGGCCCGCCGGATTGAGGATGCGGAACTTGCCATCCGGACAGACGCTGCCATTGGCAGCATGATCCTGGACTGGGGAAAGCGTGGTAATGGCGGGAAGGCCGCCCATCTGATTTCGCTGGTCCGCCAGCGCGGGATGGAAATGCCCATCGTGCTGCTGGTCCGCCGTCAGCGCCTTGAAGACATTCCTGTGGAAGTGATGCGCGAAGTGGACGGATATGTATTCCTGGCCGAAGAAACGCCGGAATTCATCGCCAAAAATCTGGTCAGCCGTCTGAAGCAATATGCCGAAACGCTAAAAACGCCATTTTTCGGCGCGCTGGTAGATTATGCCGAAGAGGGCAATCAGCTCTGGACCTGTCCGGGGCATAATGGCGGCATTTTTTATAACCGCAGTCCCATTGGCCGGATCTTTGTTGAACATCTGGGCGAAGCGGTGTTTCGCGACGATCTGGATAATTCGGTTCTGGAACTGGGCGATCTGCTGGTGCATGAAGGCCCGGCTCTTAAAGCCCAAAAGGAAGCAGCCAAAATATTTGGTGCCGAACGCACCTATTTTGTCCTGAACGGAACGTCGGCATCCAATAAGATCGCATTGGCCGCGCTGGTTGCCGAAGATGATCTTGTTCTATTCGACCGCAACAATCACAAGGCAGCCCATCATGGCGCGCTGGTGATGGCGCGCGGTACCCCGATTTTTCTTGAAGCCGACCGTAATTGCTATGGCCTGATCGGGCCGATTGATTATGAGGCGCTGGATGAAACCAGAATCCGGGAAAAAATCCGAAACCATCCGCTGGTCACTGACAAGGACGCCTGGAAAAAGGAGCGACCGTTCCGTGTGCTGGTCATTCAGCAATGCAGTTATGATGGAACCATCAATAACGCCCAGCTGATCGTCGAAAAACTGGGTCCACTGTGTGATTATATTTTGTTCGATGAAGCCTGGGGCGGGTTCATGAAGTTTCATCCGCTTTATCAGGGGCGGTTCGGCATGGGGCTGGCCAATCTTTCACCCGATGCGCCGGGCATTATTGCCACCCAGTCAACCCACAAACAACTGGCCAGCTTTTCGCAAGCCTCGCAGATTCATATCAAGGATTCGCACATCAAAGGGCAACATCGGCGCGTCGAGCATCGGCGTTTCAATGAAACCTTCCTGCTGCATGTCT
>CAISDR010000355.1 GCA_903884125.1 uncultured bacterium | reverse complement strand
GGCGTCAAACTGATCGGTGCTACGGCCCATTATGTGACAAGAGACCTGGATGAAGGTCCGATTATTGAACAGACGGTGGAGCGCGTAGATCATCGGGCAAATCCGGAGGATCTGGTGGCACTTGGCCGAGACACCGAAAAGGTGGCTCTGGCCCGCGCCGTTCAGTTTCACACCGAAGATCGGGTGTTACTGAACGGACGTCGGACCGTTGTTTTCAAATAGCGTTTGCTATTTTGCAGCCAGTGCGAGGCGACTTTTGAACTGGCCATAGGCCAGATAAATCGCAAAGCCAACCCCGTTCCAAGCCACAAAGCGTAGCATGGTGATCAGCGGCAGGCTGATGAATAAGAACAGGCAGCCTGCGATGGTCAAGGGCCCCACGACCCAGATGAGCGGCGTTGAATAAATGCGCTTTAAATCTGGCCTGCGGATACGCAGAATCATGGTGCAAGCGGCAACAGCGATAAAGGCCAGCAGGGTGCCGCTGTTGGCCAATGCTGCAATTTCGTCAAGCCGGAAGAACCCAGACACGACTGCAATGGCACTACCAGTGATGACGGTGACGATAACCGGTGTGCCACGGGTGGCATGAACCACCGACAGGTGATGCGGCAAAAGCCCATCACGTGCCATGACGAAAAAGATACGACTTTGCCCGTATAACAATCCCAAGATAACGCTGGGCAAAGCAATAATCGCAGCAATGCCGATGGCCACCCCCAGATAGGGGAAACCCAATGTGCGCAAGATAAAGGCCAATGGTTCAGGGCTTGCCGAAAACTCGGTAAAGGGCACAGCGCCAACGGCTACCGCTGCAACCAGCATATAAATGACCGTACACAAGGCTAGGGATCCGATAA
The DNA here is from genome assembly GCA_903884125.1 of uncultured bacterium. Classification (GTDB taxonomy): domain Bacteria; phylum Pseudomonadota; class Alphaproteobacteria; order CAISDR01; family CAISDR01; genus CAISDR01. The sequence goes on along the minus strand of CAISDR010000355.1, from coordinate 5,735 downwards.
TCCCGATCACCAGATCACGGCCCGGGTCTTTGGCTTCTTCGGCCGAGGTTGAAACGGCATCAAAACCAAAATAGGCAAAAAATACAATTGCGGCAGCCGCCATAACACCTTTGGTCTGACCGTCCATTTCATTGGCCATAAATCCAAACGGCATGAATGGATCAAGCTTGGTCGCGTCAAATGCAGGCATGGCAAAAATCACAAATATGCTCAGCGCTACAATCTTGATCAGAACCAACGCAATATTTAGTGTCGCACTTTCCCGGGTTCCGGCCACCAGCATGGCCGTGATCGCCAGCGAAATGCAAACCGCTGGCAGATTGACGATCCCGCCCATATGGGGCCCGGCCATAATTTCAATCGGCAGATCAATGCCTGATGCACGCAGCATCCCACCCAGATAGCCTGACCAGCCAACAGCTACCGTGGCGCAGCCAACCGCATACTCCAGGATCAGGCTCCACCCCACGATCCAGGCAAGCGCCTCGCCGATCACTGCATAAGTATAGGTATAGGCAGAACCCGCCGCAGGCATCAGCGTTGCCAGTTCGGCATATAACAATGCTGCACAGGCACAGACCAGGCCTGCAACCGCAAAGGATAAAATCACCGCGGGTCCGGCAATCCCGGCACCCACCCCGGTCAGGGTGTAAATGCCTGTACCGATAATGCAACCAATGCCCAAAGCCATCAGATGGGGCCAGCTCAAGGTCCTTTTCAGCGATCGTCCAGCTTCGTGATGCGTAATCGTATCGACGCTTTTGCGCCGGCTCCAGGCCATCAACATTTAAAATTCTCCCCCATTGGTTCAAACCGGCACGGACAAATACCCATATAATCCATATGGTCACCCATGCCGGTTGCATAGCCCCTAGTGCTTGTTATTTCAGCACAAAGATCAAGTATAAAAAGGATCATGGGCACGCTGGTATTTATTCCGCACCCTGAGCGATACGTTTGCCCAATCGGCTGGCACCCATGCCATAAGTGACATAGACAACCATCCCGATAGAATTCCAGATCACAAACTGGATCATGGTTGAATAGGGCAGGCTGGCAAACAGATAGGCACAGCCAGCTATGGCCAATGGCCCAATCACCCAGGCACCCGGTGTGCGATAAACCCTGGCCAGATCAGGGCGACTGCGGCGCAACACCAGTACCGACAGTCCAACGGCGGCAAATGCCACAAGCGTGCCAGCGTTGGAGAGTTCGGCAATTTCGTCAAGGCTGAACAGACCGCCGACCAGCGCCACCGCGCATCCGGTAATAACAGTCACAAGAATGGGTGTACCCCGGGTGGCATGTACACTGGCCAGCCGGTTTGGCAAAAGCCCATCGCGGGCCATGACAAAAAATATCCGGGTCTGGCCATATAACGTGGTCAGGATAACGCTGGGCACGGCAATGATCACTGCCGTAGCGATGACATTGGCGGTGACCGGGTAATCCATGGCCCGCAGAATCAGCGCCAGCGGCTCTTCGCTTTTGGCAAATTCTGTATAGGGCAGGGACGCAACCGCAGCAGCTGAGACTGCCATATAAAACAGCGCACACACCGCCATCGATCCGACTATGCCGATCACCAGATCGCGACTGGGATCTTTCGTCTCTTCGGCCGAGGTGGACACCGTATCGAAACCAAAATAAGCAAAAAAGACAATCGCGGCGGCGGCCATGACACCACGGGTTTCACCGCCATCCTGATGGGCGATGAACCCATGAGGCATAAAGGGGGTCAGGTTGACACCCTGAAACGCCGGTACAGCCAGCGCAACAAATACAACCAGCGCCACCAGTTTGATGACAACCAGCGCGATATTCACGTTAGCGCTTTCGCGCGTGCCCAGGCATAACAGGGCGGTTGCCGCAGCCGAGACAAGCACGGCAGGCAAGTTGATCCAGCCACCTGCATGCGGTCCCATCAGCAACACGTCCGGTATGGGAATCCCAATTGCCCGGATCATGCCCCCCAGATAGGCCGACCAGCCAACCGCAACACCGGCACAGGCCAGCGCATATTCCAATATCAGGCTCCAGCCGATGACCCAGGCAGCTCCCTCGCCAATTGCGGCATAGGTATAGGTGTATGCGCTGCCCGCCGCTGGCATCATCGTCGCCAGTTCGGCATATAGCAGGGCTGTAAAGCCGCAAACAATCCCGGCAATGGCAAACGCCAGAATAACGCCCGGTCCTGCCCGGTCCGCCCCGACGCCAAGCAGCGTGTATATGCCGGTCCCAACCGTAGACCCGATCCCGATGGCCAATAAATGGGGCCATCCGAGTGTGCGATGCAGCGACTGTCCCTTTTCCTGATGCGTAATGGTGTCGATATTTTTGCGCCGGGACCAAGTCGCCATTTTCCAAATTGCTCCAAGGGGCGGGATTGGTTGCGCAATTGACGACGCACCGGCCTGCTGCCCATAGTGACAAACATTTGACACAGTGCCGTACATCCACGAACAAAGATCAAGGATAAAGTGGGCTCCAAGCGCATTTTGATGTCATGTCCCCAAATGTTGCACAAGGAAGAGGCTGAATTTCATGGTCAACTGGCTAAACAGGCGGCAATCGGTCAAAAACAGTTCTTTCAGGGCCACGTCCCTTGCAGGTATCGCTCTGTTCTGTTCCCTGGCCGGAGGTGGCTGGCTGCATGTGGCACAAGCACAGACCCCGTCGGCCGATCTTGGTCGGCTGATGGCTGACTACGACCAGTTTCTTCTTGCGCAAAATCCGATTCTGGCGGCCCAGCTGGGTGACCTGGCCGCAGCGCGCAAGTGGCCGGATGATTCACCAACAGCGGTTGAAGTGCGAAACAGGGTCCTGACCGGGTTCAGTCAGCAACTGGCCGCCATTTCGCCAGACAGACTTAATGTGACAGAGGCAACCAATCGCGCCTTTATGGAAAGGTCAATCCAGGATGGGCTGTCCTTGGCAAGTTTTGATACCGAGCGGCTGCCGTTCAGTGCGGATTCGGGGTTTTATCAGACCCCTGACTTTGTGGCCCGTACGACCACGATACGTTCAGCCCAGGATGCCGATGCCTGGCTTGCCCGTCTGGACGCACTGCCGGACTTTTATAATGTTGAATTAGCCAATGCCCGAAGGGGAATTGCGACTGGCTATACCCAGCCAGCTATCGTGGTTGAAGCAGTCCTGCGTGGCGCGCGGGCACAGGCCGATGCAGCACCCGAATCATCCTCGCTTCTTGCACCGTTTGCGCAATTGCCCGCAACGATTTCGCCACAGGATCAGACAGCCTTGCGCGCGCGTGCGCTGAATATCGTCGCCCATAAAATCAAACCCGTCCAAAAAGACTTTGCACGCTTTCTGGAGGCGGAATATCGGCCCAGGGCGCGGGCCCTGATCGGTGTAAATTCGCTACCGGATGGTGATCGTTACTATGCCTTTGTTGTCAGAAGCTATACCACCACAGAGCAGACGCCTGATCAGGTACATGAAACCGGCCTTGCTGAAGTAGCCCGAATTCGGGCCGAGATGGAGCAGGTCAAGGATCAGGCAAAATTCAATGGCAGCCTGCCGGAATTCATTGCCTTTTTGCGCAAGGACAAACAGTTCTATGTCACGGACCGTCTGCGCCTGATTGAAAAAGTATCAACCATTGCAAAGCGCATTGACGATCTGCTGCCAAAATATTTTGCCACCCTGCCCCGGCTGTCCTATGGCGTGCGCGAAGTGCCGCGCGATATCGAGGAAAGCTATACGTCAGGACGTTATTGGGAAGGCAGCCCGGAACGCGGCATAGCAGGTGGCTATATGATCAACACATCGCATCTGGATCAGCGACCACTGTTCGAGATGCCAAGCCTGACCCTGCATGAAGCCGTGCCCGGCCATCATCTGCAAATTGCGCTGGGTCAGGAAAATGGTGATCTGCCCTTATTCCGGCGCCAGTCCGACATGACCGTGTTTATCGAAGGCTGGGCGCTTTATGCTGAAAAGCTGGGTGTGGAGATGGGCATTTACCGCACGCCATATGAACATTTCGGCAGGCTTTCGTTTGAAATGTGGCGGGCAGCACGTCTGGTTGTTGATACCGGCATCCACTGGAAAGGATGGAGCCGGGAAAAGGCGCGTGCATTTCTGGCCGACAATACTGCCTTGGGTCAAAAAAATGTTGATGTGGAAATTGACCGCTATATCGGTTGGCCCGGTCAGGCGCTTGCATATAAGACCGGCGAAATGAAGATCATCACCCTGCGCGCAAAGGCGCAAAATGCGCTGGGTGCAAAATTCGATCTGCGGCGGTTCCATGATGCGGTGTTGGGCGGCGGCGCACTGCCGCTTGACCTGCTGGAACAGCGCATTGATCGCTGGATTGCAAGCGAGCTGGCAAGCTAGGAAAATAACATGACAGTTGGATCTCAAACCCTTGACCAGATCCGCTCGGAAGTGGCAAAGCTTGTTAGTAGGTTCGATGATGATTATTGGCTGGCGCGCGACAATGATGGCGAATTTCCGCACGCCTTCCATGCCGCCATGGCACAGGGCGGGTGGCTTGGTATCACCATGCCGGTTGAATTCGGTGGCGCAGGACTTGGTGTTAGCGCAGCGGCGGTCATGATGCACGAGGTTGCCAGCCATGGCGGCGGCATGGCGGCGGCATCTTCCATTCATATCAACCTGTTCGGGCCCCATCCCATTGTCATCTTCGGAACACCGGAACAAAAGCAGCGCTGGTTGCCGCCGCTGATTGCCGGTACCACGAAATGCTGCTTTGGCGTGACTGAACCCGACGCAGGATTGAACACGACTGCGATTAAAACATTCGCCCAAAAGGTTCCCGGCGGTTACCTGGTACGTGGACGCAAGATGTGGACATCCACTGCCCAGGTCGCCGACAAGATCATGCTGCTGACCCGCACCACGCGTCTTGAAGATTGTAAAAAGCCAACCGATGGCATGACAATTTTCTATACCGACCTGAACCGCGCAAATGTTGAAGTCCGGCGGATTGAGAAGATGGGCCGCAAAGCTGTTGATTCCAACGCCGTATTCATCGACGACCTTTTCGTGCCGGACGAAGACCGGATCGGACCGGAAGGTGCCGGTTTTTCACAGATGCTGCATGCTCTGAACCCCGAGCGGATTCTGATCGGCATGGAAGCCATCGGTATTGGTCGTGATGCCTTGGCGCGGGCATCCAGATACGCCCGCGAACGGGTTGTGTTCGGGCGACCAATCGGCATGAATCAGGCGATACAGCACCCTTTGGCGGAATGTTGGATAAACCTTGAGGCCGCACATGCGATGGTCATGCAGGCAGCAGCCCTGTACGACAGTGGTCGTCCCTGTGGGCCACAGGCCAATGCCGCAAAATTTCTGGGCGCACGCGCGGGCCATCGCGCCGCTGAACAGGCGGTATTGACCCATGGCGGCATGGGTTATGCCCGTGAGTACCACGTTGAACGACTTTTACGAGAAATTATGATTGCCCGTATAGCGCCGGTTAGCGAGCAGATGATCCTGTCTTTCATTGCCGAAAAAGTTCTGGACCAGCCAAAATCCTACTAAAATGCCAATCGATATTAAAAATGCAGCCTTGACTCCCATTAACTATTACTCAACCATCTTTTGTCTAAATCGTCTAAGGCCTGTGAACCGTGACTTTCGGCAAAGCACGATTGTTACGTTCCGTCCGTTTTGGGGGCCGGCAGAAGGCGCTGATGTTGCAAAGTCAACACGATGCGCAATGGATGGAATGGGTCCGCCAT
>CAISDR010000354.1 GCA_903884125.1 uncultured bacterium | reverse complement strand
CAGGCTGGCGGCATCCACCGCCAGCCTTTTGTTTTGTCCAACGGGTGGCCTTCATGAAAAATCCATCGCCGGATCATCCAATTCGCCGGGAAATCGAAACCGTGCGTGGCATGCAGTCGGTCTATGATTTCGGTGGGCCAAAAGACTCGCCAATCTTACATTTTGCACATGCCAATGGTTTTAACGGGCTGACCTATCGTCATATCCTTGCACCACTGGTCGGCCCGTTTCGCGTCATGGCGTGGGATGCCCGTGGCCACGGGCGGTCATCGCTGCCCGCCGATCCAAAGAAGCTGTCTGGCTGGACCGCATTTGGTAAAGACCTTGTGGCACTGGTTCAGGCATTTGGTGAGCCCGTTTTTCTGGGCGGGCATTCGCTGGGCGGGGCAACCAGCATCATGGCGGCTGGCGATGTTCCTCAACTGATCCGCGGCCTTGTTCTGGCTGAACCGGTGCTGCCGCCGCAGGCTTTTGCCATTGGTGTTTCAATTGCCAACGGCCTGGGATTGGGTGGTTTAAATCCGATGGCGCGTGCGGCGTTGCGTCGGCGGCGTGACTTCCCGGATCATTCGGCCATGGTTGATGCCTATGTCGGGCGCGGTGCATTCAAGACATGGGATCGGCGCCTGATCGAAGACTATGTCACCGGCGGATCAAAGGCTGCTGACAGCGGCCTGACGCTGGCATGTGCGCCTGAATGGGAAGCGGCCATTTTTTCAAGTCTGCCGACAAATCTCAGCCTTTCGTTCCGTCGCATCACCTGTCCGGTGATCATGCTGACAGGCATACATGGATCGACTGCGCCGACTGCAATGGCGGCGCAGGTGAAAATGTTCTGTCACCACATCGAGGCCCATCGTATCGATGGTACCAGCCATTTTCTGCCGATGGAGCGTGCTGATCTGATCGAACGGGCAGCGCTGGCCGCCCTGGGCGGTCAGAAATTCACGCCCTGACGACAGGCGCTGCCCCCAAACCTCAGGCGTTGATATAAGCCCTCAGCGCATTGGCCTCGCCTTCGATTTCGCCGACCCGCGCCTTGACCACATCACCGATGGAAATAATACCGACCAGGGCACCATGTTCTGCCACTGGCAAATGACGAAACCGCCCCTGACTCATCATCGCCATGATTTCATTGATGGAATCGTTCAACCGGCATGTGATGACCTTTGTGGTCATCAATTCGCTTACCGGTGCGGTTAATACGGCGGCACCGCGTTCGGCCAGCACGCGGACAATATCGCGTTCGGACAGAATACCGTCGATGCTGGTGCCGTTTGCGCTGACCACGACCGCACCAATTCGATTATCCGCCAGTAGTTTGGCAGCCATGGACACGGGGTTTGCCGGGGTTACAGTGATCACGCCGACAGATTTACCTTTTAGCATTTGGGCAACTATCATGATGACCTCCCTCTCCTCACGCCTATTGGTGGCGTGCTGGATAAAAGGATGATCCTATCTGCCCCAGGCTACAAGCCCGCCTATCGTGCGCCCGGTTTGCGCCCTGACCACTGGGCATTGGCACCATAAAGGGGGATTGTCGACACGCTCATTTTTGCGCTGGCGTCTTTCACTTCGCGCGAATAGGCAATGTAGATCAGCGTTTCATTCTTCTCGTAATAAATCCGGCGCACGGCGATATGCTTGAAAATCAAACTCATGCGCTCGGAAAAAATATCTTCGCCATGGCTTGATACATCAATCGGACCGATGATCAGGCTGGCAGTCTGTCTGCAGGCAATTGATGTGTTTGACGGATCTTCGAACCATTTGCCTTTGGACAGCCGGTCAAACACTGATCGGTCAAAACGGGTGATGTGACAGGTCACGCCCTGTATTTTGGGATCAGCAATCGCTTCGACGATAATGCGATTGCCCGTCCAGTCATTACTGAACCCGCCGATTTCCTGTGCACTGGCCCCTGATGCCGGTGTCAGCACAACAGCAGCCAGCAGTGCCATGGCCAGTGATACGTATCTCATCGCGTTATACCCCGCTTGTCGGATCGGCGGGAAAGTCCCCAAAAGGAAAGGGACGCTCGTCATTGGCCAGCGCGCAAAAGCTTGCAACCGATGCCAGGTAAACGGTGAGGCGGCGGATAAATCGCGTCAATTCGGCGTTTGGTGTCGAGTCAATCGCCCGCAGCACGAATTGTGCAATGGCCAGGGCGAATAGCAGCATCAGCGCCAGATAGGCCACCACTGCAAATCCAAGCGAAAACGCCAAACGTTCAATCAGGCTGCCCTTATGCGGGCCGGCTTGGGTGCTATCATCAGTCATCGACGTTGCTCCTTTTTGAAGGTTTAGGTCAGGCGCTGAAACAGGGGATCGACGCTGGCTGGCCGGTCAAGCAGCGGCATACCGAACAGGCCTACCAGAAAGCCGCCAACATGGGCCTCCCAGGCAATCGCCTGTTCCGAGCCGTCGACGAAACTCAGCAGTCCCGTGGCAAGATTAATACCAAACCATATCAGCACGAAAATCAGCACCCCACGGTCGGTCAGTCCGGATAGCGGCCCGGTAATGTCGCTGGCCGGGCGGTTTTGCCGAAAGGCAAATCGCACCATGGCACCCGTCAGTCCGGCCACACAGGCAGATGCACCCAGAACCGGTGCCATCTGGCCCCAGTGCAGCGCCAGATGCAGGGCGGCACCGCCAAGACCGGACAGAAAATATAAAAGTGCGAAACGGGTGTTGCCCAGTCTGCGTGCAACCGGTGCACCAAAAGCCAAAAGCCAGACCGCATTCATCAATACATGGGTCCAGCTGCCATGCAGCAGGCTGTAGGTGAAAAGGCTGGATCCGGCAAGCCAGAGGTTCAGGGCTGTATCAAACGGTGCCTGAAGGCTCAATCGGCCTGGCCACAACGCACCGTAGACAATGATCTGATCCTGAATTGCCTCGCTCTGCAGACTGAACAGAGCAAATACCAGAACCAGACTGCCAGCAAACCAGAGTACAATCGGCGGCGCATTTATCGCGGGCTGATTGGCATGTCCGACCTGGCTGTGCCTGTGTCCCCCGGACGGTCCGCCACCACTGCCCATGCCCCCGCCGCCTGGCGGGCCAAACCCGTCAGATGGCAGTCGCATGATGCACCTGATTTTCGAACTCGGTCACGGTCAATCCTTTGATACCACTGGCATCAGTCCCGATTTGTAACGCTTCCAGTTTTCAACATAATGAAGGGCGGATGCGGTCATCATCGCTATATGGGCATCGGAAGTCTGTTTTACCACCTGCCCCGGCGATCCGATAACAAAAGAATTGTCGGGTATATCCTTGCCCTCGGGGATGAATGTGTTGGCGCCGATCAGGCAGTTTTTTCCAATCCGCGTGCGGTTGAGAATGATTGCCCCGATCCCGATCAGCGTGTTGTCCCCGATTGTGCAGCCGTGAAGCATCACCATATGGCCAACTGTCACATTCTTGCCGATGGTCAGTTTGATTCCGGCATCGGTATGCAGGACCGATCCGTCCTGAATGTTTGAATTTTCACCAATCGTGATCAGGTCGGTATCGCCACGCAAGGTGGCGTTGAACCAGACGCTGGCATTATGTTCCAGCCTGATCTGGCCGATCAGCGTTGCATTGGGCGCGATCCAATACTGATCATCTGCGGTCTCAGGGGCCACACCATTCAGGGAATATCGGTTCATGTCTTATGTCTCTTGGTTGTTTGATCAATGATCGCTGCGGTTTGCATCCAGATAAGCGCGATGTTCGGGGGCTGCAATCGCAATCAATGCATCCGCGCGCTGGCGCAATGATCGTCCGCGCAGGTCGGCAATACCGAATTCGGTGATGATGAAGCCAGCGTCATTCCGGCTGACGGTGACAGGTGTGCCTGCTTCGAGCCTTGGCACAATGCGGCTGGTACGTCCGCCTTTTGCGCTGGCTGCAAGAGCAACAATGGGCCGTCCCCCCGGTGATAATGCCGCACCACGCAGAAAATCCGACAGGCCGCCCGCACCGGATATCTGCTGACCGTTCAGCACTTCGGCGTTTATCTGCCCGGATAGATCAACTTCAAGTGCTGAATTAATGGCAACAAGATTGTCAACAGACGCCAGCGTACGGGGGTCATGGGTGACATCAACCCCAAAGAAGGCAAATCGTTGATCACCTGCGGCGCGACCATACAGTGACTGACTGCCCATGGTCAGGCCGGATGCGACAATGCCAGGGGTTTGATCAATCGCACCGGCATCAATCAGGTCAAGCACTTCATCCACCACCATTCCTGACTGAATCCGCAAATGCCTGTGATCTGTGAGGCAGGAAAGAATCGCACCGGGCAGCTTTCCAATGCCAAACTGCAAGGCGTCGCCGTCATGCACAAGTGAAGCGACATTCTGGGCAATCGCCTGCATCGATGGGTCAGGCATGCCGCCGTTGAATGTGGTCAACGGAAAATCACAGGCCACCTGATAGGTAATATTGCAAGGCGCAATTTGTGGACTGTGCATAACATCCGGCATTGACTGATTCATCAGCCCGACAGTTGTTTTTGCAGACTGCGCTGCAACTTTTGTAAAATCTGCGCAAAGTCCAGCCGAACCGTTGGGCGACAGATTTACAAATGCCAGATCGATCTGGGCTGAGCCTGACAGCCAAGTCCATGCATTTCGATAGCCCATGGGTCTGAATAATATGCGACCTGCCTGCCATGATGGATGCAGCTCCGGCGGCAGAAAGATCGTCTCCATCCGCGCTGTTGGATGCAGCTTTGTGAAGTCGTATCGGTTGACGCCCGGAATCCAGATGCCGATGAATGTAACCTCGCAGGCTGCATCCGGTCGCGCCCGGAATGCATCGATCAGCGCGGCCGGTTCCGCACAGCCGCCGGGTATGTAAACCCGCATACCGGGTCTGATCAGATCAATTGCCGCGTCCAGCGTCAGTTTCGGGGCAGATGACAGTTTGAAATTCCTTGATAATGCGGCGCTTTATAGATTGCATCACTATGGTCAGCCAAAATTTCAAGTCAATATCCACGCACTAGCCAATACCTGTGGATGCCGTGACAATAGACCTGACTGATTCCATGGGATGACCGGTTCATGAATGATCTTGAAGAAATTGCCACAGCCGGTCTGACTGGCTTGGCCGAAGGTCTGGCCAATGGTGCATTCAGCGCTCAGGATCTGGTTGGTGGATTTCTGACACGTATCGAGGCGCTGGATTCAAAGACCAATGCGTTTTGCTTTCTCGACCCGGATCTGGCAATGCAGGCGGCCAGCGAAAGTGATGCGCGTCGTGACGGTGATGGCCCGCTGTCCCCATTTGATGGCATTCCAATTGCCATCAAGGATAATATTGACGTCGCCGGTCATCCGACGTCCTGCGGATTTTCTTTCCGGGCTCAGGCGCGGATCGAAAAAGATGCAGTGGTGATCGAGCGACTGCGGGCCAACGGGCTTATTCCGATGGGTAAGACCAATATGCCTGCAGGGGCCATTGGTGGCACCACGGCGAATGATCATTTCGGTCGTACGGAAAATCCATGGCGATCCGGTTATGTTCCCGGCGGTTCATCAGGTGGCTCGGCTTCTGCCCTCGCCGCAGGTCTCACACCAGTGGCGCTCGGCACGGACAGTCTGGGATCGATCCGTATTCCGGCATCTTATTGCGGTGTTGTCGGCATTAAGCCGACGTTTGGATTGATATCAAATCGTGGCCTTTCACCGCTTAGCCCAAGTCTGGATACGATCGGACCAATGGCGCGTTCGGTGTCTGATCTGGTGCCGTTGATGTCGATTATGTCGGGCTATGATCCGGGGTGCATGGCATCGCGTCCCGGATATTTTTTGCCGGATGAAACAACCACGCTCGCAGGTCT
>CAISDR010000353.1 GCA_903884125.1 uncultured bacterium | reverse complement strand
TAATGCCCAATGACTTACCGCCTGGTCGCCCTTCATGCCGGACGACAAGAACCTTAAAAATCTACATGACGACGACCGGGGGCTGCGGTCAAGCACAGACCGAACAATGGAATATGCTTGCATCCCCTGAATAAAGCAGGCAATCCCACCGGCTGTTGAGCTCATGATTCTGCACCAATTGCAAAATTTCCTTTCGCCCCCTAGCCTGAATGACATGAAAATGACTCTGATTTCATCGGTTTGTGTTTATTGTGGATCGCGCTTTGGCGCTTCAGAAAATTACTCAACCGTCGCACGTGAACTTGGCCATGCGCTGGCCGGCCAAAAGATTGACGTTGTCTATGGCGGCGGCGCCGTTGGACTTATGGGCGTTGTAGCCCGTGCAGCCAAAGAAGCCGGTGGCAGGGTCACCGGCATTATTCCCGATCATCTGTACAAGCGCGAAGTTGGACTGGAAGGTCTGGATGAATTGCTGGTGGTCGACACCATGCACATTCGCAAGGCCGAAATGGTGGCGCGATCCGATGCCTTTATCATTCTGCCGGGCGGCATCGGCACGCTGGACGAAATGATGGAAATTCTGACCTGGCGACAGCTGGAACTGCATGACAAGCAGGTCATCCTTGTGGATGTCGATGGCTATTGGCAGCCGATCGCCAGGCTTTTTGACCATGTGATCGCTGCCGGATTCCTTCAGGCCCAGGCGCATGATTATTACACCATCGTCCCTGATGTTAAGGGCGCGCTGGCGGCACTGGGCATTCCAAATTCCTGACGCTCTAGGGCGCCAGCGCTTTGTATATTTTACCCGCTTTCATGACAAAATTCACATGCTCTAGCGTGCGGATATCTTTTAGCGGATCGCCGTCGATGGCAATGATGTCGGCCCATTTATTTGGCTCTATGGTGCCAATCTTGTCGGACCATCCCATCAGATCGGCAGCATTAATCGTGCTTGACTGAATGGCTGCCAGGGGCGTCATGCCAAGCTGACTTACATAGACGTTCAACTCGCGTGCATTCAGTCCATGAGGATAAACCGCGGCATCGGTGCCAAGCGCCACTTTGACGCCCGCTGCAATCGCACGCTTGGCGTTGGACTTGGCAACCGCTGTTACATCCTTTGCCTTTTGCAGATAGAATGGCGGCAGCTTGCCTTCGGCCAATATCCATTCACCCAGATAGGCGGTCGGCACCATATAGGTTCCACGCGCCTTCATCGCGGCAATCGCCTCGTCATTGATGTATGAACTGTGCTCGATGGAATCCACACCTGCAAGTGTTGCCCATAGAATGCCCTGCGCGCCATGAGCATGGGCAGCCACTTTGCGACCCAGTCGGTGCGCGTCATTGACGATCGCCTTCAACTCTTCCTGGGTATATTGGGAAGCCTGAGGATCGTCACCCTTGGACAATACGCCACCTGTTGCACATATCTTGATCAGATCGGCGCCGTATTTGATCACTTCGCGGGTCTTTTGTTGCACCGACTCAACACCATCGGCAACAGCATCGCCCTTCAGATGATAGCTGGACGGTAACAGATTATGATCGCAGTGGCCGCCGGTGATGCCAAGGGCGGGACCGGACACTTGCATATGCGGGCCGTCGACCAGCCC
>CAISDR010000352.1 GCA_903884125.1 uncultured bacterium | reverse complement strand
CAGGGAAATATTTTGCCAATACCTTAACATCGTCATCGATATGCTTGTCGAAGTTGCGAATGTACAGCATCGCCTCAATGAACGTCTTGGCCAGCCGCTCCGCCTCTTCGGGGTGCTTCTTTACCCATGCGACCTTTGCCGCAATAACGTTAGCTGTATACTCCTGCAGGACGGCAGGGCCCTCGCCGGCTCCAACATCCACCAGCCTGATGCCGAGCTTCTTTGCCTCCAGATCAGATGCCAACGGCTCACTCGCTATATAGGCATCGATTTGCTTGGCCGCAAAGGCGGCCAAGGCATTGCCGGGCCCACCGATGGCGACGATGTTGACATCTGTCGTTTGGTAGTTGGCTCCGACCAGCAGCGATTTTATGACATAGTCAGTGAGAGAGTTTGGTCCGGTAATACCGATCGTTTTTCCTTTAATGTCCTGCATCACAGCCGGGTAACCGTCTTTCGCATGCGGCCAGCTTACATCGCTGCGCCCCATGACAGCCTCACCAACAATCGCCCAATTACCTAGTATGGCTCGCACAGGCTCTCCGCGGGCGGACATTGGCCCCATTTCCTCGATACCCAGCAAAGCAATATCGATGCCATCGGCAAGCAGAGCCGTCCCAGCAGCACTGCCGCTGGCAAGCAGGACGAGATCAGCCTTCAGACCATTTTTTGCAAATAGTGCTTTGGCATCCGCAACATAAATCGGAACCGACGACGCACTGCTCGCGTAATAGCCGATCTTGACCGGCAGCAGAGCAGTCTGGGACACGGCGGGATCGGAATACCCGGTTGTGAAGCCGATCGACAGGCCGATAGCCACAACCAATCCAGCCGCGCGGCTCGCGAATCCCTGATTGAATATTTTGCCTATGTGCATGGTCTTGCCTCCCTGATTCTATTGTTGTGTGTTTGGTTCATCATTGCCATTTGCAAGAAGCATAATATGTAATTTTGGTGTGGTCTAGGCTGCATCGGCGCTGCTGCCACGGCATATCAGCGTCCAGGCAGGCGACCAAAAGAAACACTTTTCGCAGGCTGCAACCTCAACTGTTAAACAAGGTTTCAGGAACCCCGGCTACGCCCGCGTCCACATAAAATACCGAGCCAGACAGAGGCCATCTAAGCCGGTCCTCGGCACTTACCCGCAGATACATGGATGTAACGAACAGGGTTCGCAAATCGGCACCCCCAAAGGTTACGCTTGTCGGACGCGGGACCGGAAGCTCAATGACCCGATCAAGCGTCGCATCCGGACGATATCGCGATACCCGACCGCCGCCCACCTCAGCCACCCAAAGATTGCCTTCGGAGTCAACCGTACAACCGTCAGGACGGCCGCTACGATTCTGATAATCGATGAACACCGTTCGGTCGGATACCGTCCCGTCGGCGATTGAAAACCTGTACCGATAGATCCTGCCCGGCCTGGTATCCGAAAAATAGAGAAACCGGTCATCCGGGCTCCAGGCTATCCCGTTCGCCATGTTGATTCCGCCCGCCACTCGGTGAACGGAAAGATCCGTGTCGAGCCGGCAGAGCCATCCATCGCTTGCCTCCTGCTTTGGCGAGAATGTGCCAAACCAGAAGCGGCCCAGACGGTCCACTGCCCCGTCGTTAATCCGCAACGCCGAGAAATCAATTCCATGATCTGGAATGTCCTGCCATGGCCCGCCCGGGCCGGGTCCCAGTGCCAGGCTGTTTCGCGACAGAAGCAGCAAACCACCAGACCGCCTCTCTGCCATACATGCGGGGCGATCAACGACAGACCATGACTCCGTCCTGGACGAATCCAATCCCCGCCCAAGCAGACTGCGCCCACCCACATCGACCCAGAGCAACTTCTGTTCCGCCGCCGACCAAAGGGGCCCTTCCGCCAGCTCGTAAACCTCGCTTCCAAACGCCTTTATCTGGCTCGACACCATCCGCGACCCCACACTCAACAATCCGCCATACACCAAGACCCGCGCCAACCAGGCGAGTGTTTTGTCAACCTAAATCCTACACGAGCAGCGCACCATCTAGATCGCCAGTCGCGATAGACACTCCTTCGCCGAACTTTCGCGGCCCTCGGAAACATCTCGATGAAACAGGGAATGGGTTGAAAGTGGCACTTCCAGTTCTGTGCGCGCGACAGAATCGATACCAATTTGGTCAAGGCTGGCCGGCATTGCAAAACATTCCATGGCCGCCTGAACCACGTGAAGACGCGGATCTTCACGTCGCCGCAACAGATCGGCTATCATCAACGCACTTGCTGTTGCGTGAGGGATCCCATGAACAGCGCCCAGAATGTGCGGCACAGCATGGCCGGCGCCAAGTGCGGCGCCCTGAATACCGAGCGAAGCCAGCCAGCTCGCGGTCAGCAATTCTCCCGTGGGCACCGGCTGCATCGTTCGCCCAATAGCGCCCTCAAGGCT
>CAISDR010000351.1 GCA_903884125.1 uncultured bacterium | reverse complement strand
TCTCACGGGCGAATTTCTTCATGTCGTCGATTACGGCCGGATCAAATGATTCAGCTGCCAGCTCAGGCACATAACGCAAGGAATCCAGCGCATCGAGGCGGCTTTTCATGTCCGCCCAATGATCTTTGGCAAAGCGATAGGCATCGTCCGGGTGGTTGATGCTCATGTAATGCAAGAGGCGCGGCGCCAAAGGCAAGGGCACTTTGTCAGACAGAAAATAGTCCCGGGCCTTTGCTGCCAGTGCCGGGTCTTTGACCTGCGCCAGTTTGGTCAGGATCTGCTGGCGCTCCAGTTCTGTGCTGGCGGCTTCTGACAGTGCCTTGAATTTTTCAAAGGTCGCAGGATCGGCGTTATAGGCGACGATACGCATAACCGTATCGCGCAGATCGCCTTTCAGGCTGTCAGGATTGACGAGCATGCCGTCAAATCGCCTGCGTGCTTCTGCAATAATTTCCGGACTGCCAAAGCGGCCCAGCGTCCACAACAACCGCTGTCGCAATTGTATGGTGTTCGCGCTCTCGTCTGGTTTTGCATCCCAGCCGATACGGGCAAACACCGGCTCCGCGATCCGGCGGACAAAATTGCGGAACTTTGCTTTTCTGGGATCATCATTGGCGATCTCATGATCCAGACCAATAAAGGTGCTCATCATCGCCATCCACACCAGCGGATCGGCTTCCAGCGGCGTCACCTGTACCAGATCCAGTGCATCGGTGATGGGCTGCAGTCCGGCGGTTCCGGCCATGGCTGTATTGGCAACGATGCCGATCTGATCGGTCAGGCTGAGCCTGGGGAAAGCGCTGGTCAGTGCCTCGAAAGGTTGGCGAGCATAACTTGCAATCATATAGCTGTCCTGACCAGCATTGATGATCACAGGACCACATCCCGGCACCGTCAGTTTCGACGATTTCCTGACGATGGATTTGGTCACAGTTTCCTGTCCCATGACCCTGACGGCCAGGGGCACTGACCAGTTGGGTTTTGGTGTGCCGATCGGCTCAAGCGCAAATCGGTCGGTGCCAAGTTCCAGACTGGTTTTTCCATTAATACAGGTGGCTGACTTTACACTGATCAAGGGAACACCGGGCTGGCGTGTAAAATCACTTGCGATTGATGTCATCAGGCGACTGCCGGCATTTTCATGTTCGGTCCAGAACTGGGTCGTGACCGTATTGCCATAGGCATATTTCTTCATGTAGTTCCGCAGGCCCTGTCGGAACGCATCGGGGCCCGCATAGTTTTCTAGCATGCGGATGACGGCCTGACCCTTGCGGTAGGTGATATTGTCGAAAGACTCTGTGGCCGCTGCTGCGGAATAAACCGGCATCACGATCGGGTGATGGGAGGCCAGACTGTCATCTTCTATTGCACCCTGCTTTGAATTTTCCGCCTGTGCCCATACATTCCATTCCGGATAGAAATGATCAGATGCTTTGGTTGCCATCCATGATGCGAAACCTTCATTCAGCCACAGGTCATCCCACCAGGACATGGTGACCAGATTGCCAAACCATTGGTGGGCGGTTTCATGGGCGATGACATTAAAAACGCCCTGTCGACCCCCTTCGGTTGAAAATTTCGGGTCACGCAACATGGCGTCTTCGGCATATAAAACCGCACCCCAGTTTTCCATCGCGCCAAACCCGCCCGACATGGGGGCTGCGATCAGATCAAGCTTGGGCAAAGGATAGGCAACCCCGAAATATTCATTGTAATAGGGCAGGATTTTTTTGGCGGCTTCCAGTGCAAAGTCGGCTTTGTCGATATCGCCGCGCTTGGTGACAACACCGATATCGATGCCATCCACCATGACACTTTTTCGTTCAAAATCGCCCAGCCCGTAAAATAGAAGGTAGCTCGACATTTTGGGACTGGTTTGGAAAATGACCCTGGTCAGACCCGGACCCGCAGGCTCGGTCTTTTCAACCGGCATGTTTGAAATGGCCATCTGGCCGGTGGGCCCGATTGAGGTCAGTTTGAATGTGGCCTTCATGCCCGGTTCATCAAAACACGGCAGGAAGCGGCGTGCATCAGACGGTTCAAACTGCGTCACCAGCAGGCGTTGCGGGCCTTTTTCATTCCTGTAATCGGCGGTGAAAAGACCACGCGATGTCTGCTCGATCTTTCCAGCATAGCTGACAGACAGCTTGTGTGTTCCAGCTTTCAGTGTGGATGGTAAAGTGAACCGGACGGTTTCATCCTTTTGAGTCAGGTCAACTTTCGGACTTACTGGCATATCATCCAAGGCTGTGGCACCAAAGGTAAGATTGGCAGCATTGAGTGTCAGTGCATTCGTATCTTTGGATAGCGTGAATGTGATCACCACATCGCCGGTAAAATTTAATGCGGCGGCATCCGGCCGGATCGTAAGATCATAATGAAGCGGAACGGCATCCTTTGGCAGGACAATGCGCTGCGGCGGTGTTTCGGCCTTTACCGGAATGGAATTCACAGCAAGCAAGGTGCCAAAGGTCAGGCCGGCAAAAATGGATTTCAGCATCACGTGTCCCTGATTTCGGTTCTGCTTATTGATCGGGACCGTCTGGCAAAAAGGCCGAGGTTGCAGCCCCGGCCCTTCGCGTCTGATCCAAAATAATCCTGGCTATTTCTTATCCAGCGGGATGGCGACAAAGATCGGCACGCCACCACCGCGCATCACCCGAAGAACGATTGCCTTCTTGGACTGGCCTTCCAGTTCCTTGATCCGTTCTGCCAGCGCCTGAACGGTCGAGACTTCTTTTGAACCGGCCTCGACGATCACATCGCCAGGGCGCAGCTTTTCGCCGGCTGGCTTTGCATCATCGACGTCCGACACCAGAAGTCCCTTTGCTTCTGCGGGCAATTTAAATTGCTGACGCAGCGCCGGGGTCAACGGCTGCAGGCGCAGGCCAAGGGCTGCAAGTTCGGTCGCAGCATCGCCCTTTTCGCCCTTGTTTTCATTTTTTGCGGGCTTGGCGGTATCATCCGGCAGACGACCGATTTCAATCGAGACTGTTTTTGACTGACCATTGCGCCAGATTTCCACGCTGACTTTTTTGCCGATGGCGGTTTCAGCCACCATCCGCGGCAGCGAGCGATTGTCCGGCACGTCCTTGCCATCAAATTTCAGGATGACATCGCCCGGCTTGATCCCTGCACTGGCAGCCGGACCGGCATCAGAGATTGACTGCACCAGGGCGCCGCGCGCCTTGTCCAGGCCCAGCCCTTCGGCCATGTCCTTTTCCACATTGGATATCTGAACGCCCAGCCAGCCACGACGGATCTCACCAAACTGGCGCAACTGATCGATGATGTTGCGGGCCATTTTGGACGGGATTGAAAAACCAATCCCGATTGATCCACCGCCACCGCCTGACAGAATGGCGGAATTGATCCCGATCACTTCGCCGTTCATATTAAACAGTGGGCCACCGGAATTGCCTTGATTGATAGCAGCATCGGTCTGGATGAAATCATCATAGCTGCCGCCCAATTCGCGATTGCGCGACGAAATGATACCGGCAGTCACTGACCCGCCAAGTCCAAAGGGGTTGCCCACGGCGATAACGGAATCGCCAACCCGTGCCTTGTCACTGTCACCCCACGGAACCGAGGGTAAAGGCTTTGATGACTTCACCTTTAACAACGCCAGGTCGACCTTCGGGTCTTTGCCCAGTAATTCGGCGGCCAGTTCCGTGCCATCGGGAAAACGCACAGTTATCTGATCTGCATCGGCGATCACATGATTATTGGTAACGATCAGGCCTGCCGGATCAACCACAAATCCTGAACCAAGCGATACGACCGGACGCTGCGGCCCACGGCCCTGACGTTCCATGAAATCACGGAACAGGTCTTCAAAAGGGGAACCGGGCGGGAATTGCAGGTTCGGTCCCTGCGGACCGTTCTGCTCATCATGAGGTTTTTTTACCAGTTGCTTGGTCGAAATATTCACGACGGCAGGTGACACACGTTCAACCAGATCAGCATAGCCACTGTCATTTGCACCACGGGCAAAAGCCGGGGTCGTGGCGCCTGTTGCCGCTGGCAGCGCAAGGCAGGCAACAGCAGCCAGTAAGAACAGTGAAGCGGGGCGGGGGGGCTTTATCCTAAGCAATTCCACAATAATTCTCCTAATCATCCGACAGGGGGCACCTGAGGCATGGGCTCCCAGATAGTCACGCGGCCCGGTAATCGGGCCATTTGGTCAATGCATTTATTGAGTACCGGCCAATATTGGCAGGATTAAGGTCAATTGGTGACCCATCCTGCCAATCTGGTGATCAAACGTTACTCAATGATGACGAAACCGTTTCAATTTCTGTCAGGGTCCGTTTTCGGCCAGCTTCTGACGTCATTTTTATCGTTTCGAAGGACGTGTGCCGTCCTGGGAGACGAAATAGCGGAAAAAATCTGAATCCGGTGACAAAACCAGTTGATCCGTATTCTTGATCGCGCGTTCGTAAGCAATCATGGAGCGGGAAAAGGCATAAAAGCTTGGATCGCGATTATAGGCATCGGCGAAAATCCGCGCCCGTTCCGCATCCCCGGTGCCGCGCAATATGTCTGCATCGCGACGCGCCTCGGCCAATAAAACGGTTACTTCACGATCCGCCCTTGACCGAATCCGCTGGGCCGCTTCTGCACCCTGCGCGCGGGCTTCACGGGCTTCACGTTCGCGCTCGGTCTGCATCCGGCGATAGACGGCCTGGGAATTCGCTTCGGGCAGGTCGGCGCGCCTGATGCGAACGTCGATGACTTCAATGCCCAGAACCTTGGCTTCCTGGTTCACCAGTTCGCGGATCTGATGCATCAGATTGGCGCGTTCGCCCGACAGCACGGCAAAGAAACTCTGAGCGCCCAATACGCGACGCAGGCTGGAATTCAGATAGGTCTGCAGGCGCGAGCGCGCCAGAACTTCTGAACCCACAGTCTGATAATATTTCAGCGGGTCAACGATCCGAAAGCGGGCAAAGGCATCAACCACCAATCGCTTTTGATCGGCCGCGATGACTTCTTCGGCCGCGGTATCCGCATCCAGAACGCGCTTGTCGATATAAATCACATTCTGAACAAAGGGCACTTTGAAATTCAACCCCGGTTCCGTGATTACCCGTTTGGCTTCGCCAAACTGCAAGACCAGTGCCTGATGGGTGGGTGTGACCGAAAAGGCTGAAGCTGTCAGCAATATGCCGACAATGGCAGCAGAGCCCAGAGCCGCAATTACGGTATTCGTATTCATTGGGCCGCTCCATCTTTGCCGGTCCCGCGAGGACGGTTCATATCCTGCAGCGGCAGATAGGGCATAACAGTCGATCCCGTGGCACCTGGTTCAACAATGATTTTCTTTACATCACCCAGAACTTTTTCCATGGTTTCGAAATACATGCGCTGGCGGGTTATGTCCTTGGCGTTTTTATATTCATCATAAATCTTGATAAACCGCTGGGCTTCACCCTGTGCCGTTGAAACGACCTGGCTCTTATATGCTTCGGCCTGCTGTACGATCTGTGCTGCTTCACCACGCGCACGCGGGATGACATCATTGGAATAGGCTTCGGCCTCGTTGCGCGCGCGTTCCAGATCGGATCGTGCCGCCTGCACGTCACGAAACGCATCAATGACAGCCGCGGGCGGATCAACCTTCTGCATTTGGACCTGGGTGACGCGAATACCCGCGCCATAGCTGTCTAGAATCTGCTGCAGTAATTGTTGCACATTGGCTTCGATGGTCTGGCGGCCTTCGGTCAGAACGGATTGTATCTGACTGCGGCCAATAATCTCGCGCATCGCACTTTCGGCTGCATATTTCACGGTCATTTCCGGACGCTGTACATTGAACAGGAATGCAGGTGCGTCCGCGATGACCCATAAGACCGCAAAATCGATATCGACGATATTTTCATCCCCGGTCAGCATGAGGCTTTCTTCAGGGACATCGCGGGCCAGATCGGCGCGGGTGGCGTCTGACATGGTACGAAACCCGATATCAACGCGATTGACCCGCAGCACAGCAGGGGTCTGAACCGAATCAATCGGC
Organism: uncultured bacterium; assembly: GCA_903884125.1. GTDB lineage: Bacteria > Pseudomonadota > Alphaproteobacteria > CAISDR01 > CAISDR01 > CAISDR01. The sequence continues at coordinate 536 of CAISDR010000351.1, read as the reverse complement.
CAGGGCAGGTGATAGTTCAGGCCCGGCTGGGTGGTTTCGTAAACCGCACCAAAACGGGTCACCACCCCCTGTTCATCGGGATTTACCCGGTAAAAGCCGGTTGCAGCCCACATGGCCACCAAAATCAGGGCAAACAGCGCAAGACCGCGTCCGCCCAGCGATCCGGGCGGCAGCGACTGGTTGAGCATGTTACGGGCCTGTTTGATCAAGTCGTCCAGATCGGGCTGCTTGTTCGGTGTTCCAGGGCCCTGACCCCATGGGCCGCGATTGCCACTGTTCCATCCGCCGCCACCTTGGCTATTCCATGCCATTCGCTATCCTTAATCTTTCGCCGGTCCACAAGCCGACAGCCACGCGCACAATGTGAGGACTTTCACGGCGATTTCAAGGTGCCCGCCCATGGTCTATGGTTATAAAGAGTTTTTTCCAGTCGAGGGTCTTTAATGTCAAATCAGCAAAATGACGCCGCTTTGGCCGCTTTGGTCGCCAAATCCTTTGCCGGGATGCATATTCATGTGCAGTCGGTGCAAAGATCG
>CAISDR010000350.1 GCA_903884125.1 uncultured bacterium | reverse complement strand
GGCTGATCAGGTCAAGGTCGGCCACAGCTATATTGAACCCAATGGATTGGTCCAGTAAAAGCCCATGGCCCTTTCTGTCCTCGGTCACGAAACCCATACCACTCTTATTGGCATCGGAAATTGTCGACACGGCATGTGAAGTGGTCACGCGACCCGTCCGTTTTTTATCAGCACCATATATCAGTCTAAGTACTTCGGTTCTGCCCGAGCCCACAAGTCCGGCAAGTCCAAAAATTTCACCCTGACAAACGTCAAACGACACATCCCGGATAAGGCCCCGATCTGACAGGGATTCAACCATCAAAGCACGAGGACCGAACCTATTTTTGGTGCGTACTGGCCTGGTAATCGAATTCGCGCCTGTCATGGTCTGAATCATTGTTTCATCGCTAAGTTCATTCATGGGGTGGTCCAGAACGACCTTTCCATCTCGCAAGACGATTGCGCGGTCCGCAATCCGGCGCAGTTCTTCAAAGCGATGACTAATATAGATTACCGCTGTGCCAAGTCGTTTCAATCGGTCTAATTGGAAGAATAGCTGATCGGCCTCATGCGGCGTCAAGGTGGCAGTTGGTTCGTCCAGTATCAGCAGCTTGCACGGCCCCATCAATCCCCGTGCAATTTCAATCATCTGTCTGTGCCCAATGCCCAGACTGGAGATTGGTGCCCGGGGATCAATTTGCCCGAGCCCCAAATCTGTAAGAATCTGATTTGCCTGCGCCCATAAATTACGTCGATCTATCCACCCCAGATAATGTGGCAGATGATTCATCATCAAATTCTCGGCGACGCTCAATGTCTCAATAAGTGCCAGCTCCTGTGTGACAATCCGAACGCCAAGAGATTCGGCATCACGACGATTGGCAGGCCGATAGGGCAGTCCATCCAGATCCATCATGCCATGATCTGGCGGCACAATACCGGCGATAATTTTAGACAATGTGCTCTTGCCCGCACCGTTTTCCCCGACCAGGACGACAACCTCGCCAGGGTAAAATTCAGCTGAAAAATCTTGCAATACCAGCGCGGTATATGACTTGGACAGTTCCAATATTTTCAGCATGGGAATTTTTCAGTGTGCTTTCGGAAACGTTCGAAAATACTTATACCTGATGATACCATCCAGGTAACATCACAAATCAGATTATAGGAGAATAAAATGATAATTTGTCAGCGCGTTAAAAGGGGAGTCGTCCTGGCTCTGGCCACGTCTCTGATGGTGCAGACTGCATCGGCCGCTGATCGTCCACGGGTGGCATTGGTGATGAAATCACTTGCAAACGAGTTTTTCCAGACCATGGCTGATGGTGCTCGTGCCCACCAAAAAGAACACATGGCGGACTATGATCTTGTCGTAACCGGCATCAAAGATGAAACAGATATTATGGCTCAATCAAAACTTGTGGGTCAGGCGGTAGCCCAACACGTTGATGCAATTGTCATTGCCCCGGCTGATTCCAAAGCGCTTGTTCCGGCAGTCCGTGCAGCAATCGAAAAAGGATTACTGGTCATCAATATTGATAACCGGTTTGATGCCGCAACGCTTCAAAATGCCAATATTCATATACCCTTTGTTGGACCTGACAATCGCGCTGGGGCACGAATGGTTGGCGAATTCCTGGCTAAAAGTCTGACCGCTGGGGATAAGGTAGCTATTATTGAAGGGGTTTCGACAGCATTTAACGGTCAGCAGCGAACTCAGGGATTTTCGGATGCCATGTCATCTGCAGGTGTAACAGTGGTCAGCGTTCAATCCGGGCAATGGGAAATTGGCAAAGCAAATGCAATCGCCTCTGCTATCCTGAGGGAGCATCAAGACATAAAGGCGCTGTTATGTGGCAACGACAACATGGCGCTGGGCGCAATGGCAGCATTAAAATCTGCCGGGAAATCAGATCGCGTATTTGTGGTCGGTTACGACAATATCAGCGCAGTAAAGTCGTTGCTTGATGATCATCGTTTGCTTGCGACGGCGGATCAGGGAGCTGGTCAACAAGCATCAACTGGTATTGAAACGGCCCTTAAAGCTTTGGCAAAGCACCAAACCCAAAATCAGCTTGGAGACGAGATACGCACACCGGTTTCACTGGTTACCAAATAGGAAGCGGTTTTTGCGACAAGACTGGCCAGATTTTCATGGGGGCAACGGAAGGATACCGGTTTAGACCGCTGTTCATCCAGTTAAGCGTGCTTGGAAAGAAAAGCCCCGGGAGGCTTTCGTCGGATAGGATCGCTTTTCAAGCAGGTTCTTACCGTTCGTGCTGACCATCATCAATTTTAATAAAAGTGCCAGTCACGCACTCAGACGCAGGCGCCAGGAAATAGAGCAAAGTAGAATCCATTTGTTCTGGCTGACCCAGTCGTTTCCGGGGAAAATGCTGTGTGATATCACCCAATCTGGCAAGCATGCCATCCATCATTTCAGACGAAAAAGCGCCTGGCGCAATCGCATTAACGTTTATATTGAACCGAGCCCATTCCACGGCAAGGGATTCAGTCATTCGGATCACTGCCGCCTTGCTGGTCGAATAAAGTGCTGCACCACCACCTCCATAAGAGAAGGCTGCCATTGAAGCGATGTTGACGATCCGTCCAGGCTTCCCGGAGGCAATAAGGCGTCGTGCAATTTCTGTCGACAGAATGAAGGGTGCGCGAATATTGGTGTCAAGCACCCTGTCGATCAGATCGATGCTCATGCGGGTGGCATATTGTGCATCCGGAATCCCGGCATTGTTTACCAGCATCGTTATTGGCCCCCATTGCGATGCTGCCTTGTCAACTACTTCCGTGATCTGAGCTGCGCCGGTAACATCAAGCGCGAGGGCTAACACCTCGCCGCCTTCGGCCCTGATTTCATTGGCCAGGTTTTCCTGGCGATCCACCCGTCGGGCAGTGACCACTACACGCGCGCCACAGCGAGCGATCACCTGGGCAAAACGCCAGCCAAGGCCGGATGATGCGCCGGTAACCATGGCTACGTTACCCGTAAGGTCATTAGATATGTTTGGAATTGGAAAAGTCATACCTGGATCTCCCTATATTTCATCTGTATTGACCTTGAGGCACAGTTTTCATTGGTTAGAGTAATGCGGAGGTCTTTTTTCGATAAAGGCTGCGACGCCCTCGCGGAAATCTTCGGTCTGGGAGGTCAGAACTTGATTGCGATCCTCCATAGCGATTACTGCTTCAAGGCTACCAGCATCAATAGCGTGGTTAAGTGCCTCTTTGGTCAATCGAAGGCCTAACGGAGTGGCATGCAGCATGTCTGCCACCAGACCTCGCCCCTCATCCATCAATGCTTCTTGGCCAACCACGCGGCTGACCAGCCCCAATTCTCGCGCCCTGACTGGATCAATGAATCTCCCGGTTAGCAGATATTCAGCTGCAACAGATGATCCGACCATCCTTGGCAGGAAATAGCTGACGCCGATATCGCACGCTGACAGCCCAATTCTGATGAAGGTAGCATTCATTCGGGCCGATGGGGTCGCAATGCGTACATCAGAGGCGAGAGCGATTGCAAAGCCGCCGCCCGATGCTACGCCGTTAGAACGCTCTTTCAAATCCAGCCCGGCGCAAAATGCCCTTCCCGCGCCGGAAATTACCACGACTCGCACATCGCGACGCCAATATAGTTCAGTAAATACCTGGCGTAGTTCCATCACCATGTCCCGGTTCAATGCATTCAACTGCTCGGGTCGGTTCATGGTTATCCAGAGACAATCCCCTTCTTGTGTGACAACCAGATTCTGAATTTCCGTTTTTTCCCCTGACCCCGGCCATAGCCTGATAGCCTTATTAGCTGCAAAATAAGCTGCAATTGAATATGCACCCAATGTCATTCCGATTGGATACAAGTCAAAAAATTCAGGTCATTATGAACAGAAATTCCATGTCCGTCATTTCGCTGCTTTCGTCGGCTTTTCGATTTGGGAACTTGCGGTCGATTTGTTGTGCTAGCAATATGTCTGGCCATTTTACTGATGATCCGGTCTGTGTCTGT
>CAISDR010000349.1 GCA_903884125.1 uncultured bacterium | reverse complement strand
GCCATATTTGTAAAATAGGCCCTTGTCGGTTTTGATGATGGTTTCAAGATATTCATCAATCGCATCGCCACTATCTGATGTATGCATCCAACCATTATGTTCGTTAAACCCCTGATAGATAAAAAACTGGCCCCAGGTTATTGCCCCATAAGCATTAAGCCCCGCCCCAGACACCATCTGCGCTTCGGCGCGGAAATAATGCGTGGTGTGCGGATTAATCAGCAACAGGGCATGACCCGTTGCTGAATTTTTGGGTGCAATGGCAAAGCCGTTCGACCCGCCGGGCAATTTATCTTTTGGTTTGGCATCGATGTTTTGCGCCTTGCCATAAAATGCTTCCAGCGCATCAACCTCGATATTTTCAATATCGCCACCAATGCTGCCCTCGGTAAACGACAACGCCATCCAGGGTTCAAAATGTGTAATTACCTTTGGGCTGACCGTCGGATGGGTAGCCAGATAGTAATTCAGTCCATCGGCCCAGGCGATCATAAGATCTTTAAGCCAGACCGGACTTTTGGCAAATTGCAGCTTTAACTTTGCCGGATCGGCATAAAACCGTGCGCGCAGGTCGCTATAGATCGCGGAAGCGCCCTCAGCCTGGGCCAACAGCCCCAGATTGACCATATAATTACGTTCCACACGCCCGAAATCATCTTCGGCCTGGGCAAAGATGGTACCAAACACCACATCCGCATCGGTTTGCCCATAGATATGGGGAATGCCCCAATTATCCCGCTGGATTTCAACCCTGGCCGCCCGGAGCGCCAGCCTTTCCCGTTCGTCATGAGTAACCTCTGCTAGCGCCATCTGCGGCAGACCAGACGCCAGTACCCACAGAACGAATGCCGAAAGGCTGCGCATATTGATCATAAGCTGAATATCCCCGAGAATTTGCTGACCGAATTAAAGCCTGTTCGAGGCATGCCGCCAACAGGATAATGCGTATATGGACTGGCGCGTTTATAGGGCGCGGGATAACTTGCGCTGCAACACTTTTTGGAGAGTTGACCCTTATGCCTGTTGCACAAACATTTCTTGGGCTGGGCACCAATCTGGGGGACCGCACGGCGCAATTGGCCAGCGCACTATCAGCGCTGACCGATTATGGAGTCGTGGTGGCCCGTTCACATGTTTATGAAAGCGCGCCCATGTATGTCACTGACCAGCCCGCATTTTTGAATATGTGTGTTCAGTTTGATACAGACCTTGCGGCATTGGCCCTGCTGGCCACCCTAAAGCAGATCGAACAGGATTGCGGCCGCGTGCAGACATTCCGTAACGGCCCGCGCGCCATTGATATTGACATTCTGGCCTATGATGCCCTGATCATCGACACGCCGGATTTGCTGGTGCCGCATATCGGCATGGCAGAGCGCGCCTTTGTACTGGCACCGCTGGCGGATATAGCGCCCGATTGGCGCAATCCGCGCAACGGCCTGCGCGTGATCGAAATGCTTGACCAATTAGGCAGCGATGGCATCAGCCTGTTTGGGTCGTTACCATGACCGGCAGACTTGAATCATTTTTCCAGGGACCAAAACGCACCTGGATCATGGGCATTGTGAACGCGACACCTGATTCTTTTTCAGGGGACGGCGTTCTGGCCACAATGGAAGATGGACTGGAATCAGCCCTGGCCCAGATTGCGGCGGGTGCTGATATTCTGGACATTGGTGGTGAATCAACCAGACCCGGTGCCGAACCGGTAGATGCACAGACAGAGATCAGTCGGGTTGTCCCCCTGATCGGAAAATTGCGCGGGCAATCGGGTATTCCAATTTCCATTGACACATCGAAAGCCGCCGTTGCGCGTGCCGCCGTCGATGCCGGTGCTGATATGATCAATGACGTGTGGGCGCTGACACATGATCCACAAATGGCACAGTTTGCCGCCCAAAGCCGCGTGCCGGTTATCCTGATGCATAACGCCAGCAGGCCGGATCAGATCACCACGACACCCATTGTCGGCAATCAGTATCTGGCCCAAGAGGGCGTGGAAATTGTCGCTGACGTCATTGCCGGACTGCGCGCACGGATTGATTTTGCCGTCAATGCTGGCATCGAACGCAAAAATATCATCATCGATCCGGGTCTGGGGTTTGGTAAAACCCTTGCCCAAAATCTTGCGCTGGTCAACCGCATGGACGACCTGAGTGTTTTGGATTGCCCTGTTCTGTCAGGACCATCGCGCAAGGGATTTATCGGTGCGGTGCTGAATTTGCCCGTCGATGACCGGGTGGAAGGCACAGCCGCTGTTGTTGCCCTGTCCATTGCACGCGGTGCACGGATCATCCGTGTTCATGACGTGAAAACCATGAGCCGGATTGCCCGCATGATGGATGCGATGGTCGGTCACTAGGGGCGATCTTACCATTGCCCCTTAGCCCGGATCGCCGTGGCCGATGCCGGATGCAGTTGGGATAAAAGATAGCGCCAGGCGGGTAGCCGGTTCAGTGGGCGCGTGCGGGCAAAACCAAAGCGGCGGGCAAAGGGTGACGACAGCGCGTGGCCCACACCGGGTCGTGCAATCACACCAATGGCCACCTGCCTTGCCAGTTGTTGCCAGGATCGCCAGTGGTGAAAGCCTGCCAGATTATCGCTGCCCATCAGCCAGACAAATGTGACACCGGGATAGCGGCGCTTGAGTTCCCTGATCGTATCAATCGTATAGCGCGTGCCCAATTGGCTTTCGATGTCACTGACGATGATGCGTCGGTCACGCGCGACCTGGCCCGCCATTCTCAGGCGATCAGCCAGCGGGGCCATGCCATTGACGGGTTTCAACGGGTTTTGCGGTGACACCAGCCACCATATCCGGTCAAGGCCAAGCCGCCTTAACGCAACGCGCGAAATATGCAGATGCCCCTCGTGGGCGGGATTGAACGAGCCACCCAAAAGCCCGATCCGTTCACCGGCAAATGCCATCGGGTGGTGCCTGATCAAGGCCGCACCTGCCCTGTCCCCCGGACCTGATACTTAAACGTGGTCAATTGTTCCAGTCCCACCGGCCCGCGTGCATGCAGCCGTCCCGTGGCGATCCCGATTTCAGCACCAAATCCGAATTCCGCACCATCGGCAAACTGGGTCGATGCGTTGTGCAGCACAATGGCACTATCAACCTCGCGCAGAAAACGTTCTGCAGCGGCATGGTCCTGCGTGACGATCGCATCTGTGTGATGCGAGCCATGGGTAGAAATATGGGCAATCGCTTCATCAAGATTGCCAACCAACTTGGCCGCGATGATCGCGTCCAGAAATTCCGTATCCCAATCGGTGTCCTTGGCGGCCGTAACGCGTGCATCCAGCTTCTGAATTACTGAACATCCCCGCACGGCGCATCCCTGATCCAGCAGCGCGCGGATAACCGGGCCAGCATCAAAGCCCATATCAAACAACACAGTTTCTGCCGCCCCGCACACACCGGTCCGGCGCAATTTTGCATTCAGTGTTATGGCCATAGCCTGTGCCGGATCGGCAGCAGAATGCACATAGACATGACAATTGCCATCCAGATGCGCCAGCACGGGCACGCGCGCTTCAGCCTGAACCCGTGCCACCAGACTTTTGCCGCCCCGCGGCACAATCACATCGATGGCACCGTCAAGCCCTGCCAGCATCGCACCAACCGCCGCACGATCATCGGTGGGCACCAGTTGAATGGCGGACGCAGGCAGACCCGCATCGACCAGCCCGGTTACCAGACAGGCATAAAGCGCATCATTGGTCGCGCGCGCTTCTGATCCACCCCGCAGGATCGCGGCGTTACCAGATTTCAGGCACAAAGCACCGGCATCAACAGTAACGTTCGGGCGGCTTTCAAAAATAATGCCGATGACCCCCAACGGCACGCGGATGCGTGTGAAGTCGAGACCATTCGGCCTTTGCCAATGGGCGCTGACCTGACCTACCGGATCATCCAGCCCGGCGACCAGTTCCAACCCCTGCGCAATCGATTCCAGACGCGCTGGATTTAAGACCAGCCGGTCCAGCATCGCCCCCGATGAACCGCGTTCTTTTGCGGCGCGTACATCCTGATCATTGGCGATCAGAATGATTTCGGCATCTCGGCGGATTGCGCATGCCGCCTGAAGCAACGCACGGTCTTTGAGCGCTCGCGGGCTCTGGCCAAGGATGATTGCCGCAGCGCGTGCCGCCTTGCCCATGTCAAACATCTGTTGTTCAAGCGCGCCCATCATCAACCCTCGACCATCACAGAATCATCCAGTGCCAGATCGTCACGATGGATGATTTCATCGCGCCCGCGAAAGCCCAAAAGGTTTTCGATGGCGTGACTTTGCGCGCCCAACAGACGGATGGCATCAGATGAATCATAGGCGATGATGCCCCGGCCCAGAACAATGCCATTGCGGTCTTTGACCCGCACCGCGTCACCGCGCGCAAACGCGCCTTCAATCGCCACCACGCCAGCAGGCAACAGGCTTTTGCCTCGACGAAGCGCACCTACAGCGCCATCATCAATGATCAATGTGCCCGACGCATCCAAAAGCCCCGCAATCCATTGTTTGCGTGCAGCGCGCGGTGAAGCTTTGGCATTAAACCAGGTACACCGGTCCGGCCCGTCAATGGCTGCAATCGGATGCATTTTATGGCCCGAGGCGATAACCATGGCACAGCCCGCGCCGGTTGCAATTTTCGCGGCCATCAGTTTGGTGACCATGCCACCGGTGCCCACATCACTGGCTGAACCGGATGCCATTGCCTCAATCTCCGGTGTGATCTCATCCACCGAATTCAGAAATGTTGCCGTTGCATCGCGCACGGGATTGGCGGTGTAAAGTCCGTCTATATCTGACAATAAAACCAGACAGTCTGCGCCCACCATCTGGGCAACCCGTGCCGCCAGCCGGTCATTATCGCCAAAGCGGATTTCAGCGGTCGCCACCGTGTCGTTTTCATTAATGACGGGTACGGCACCCAGCTTCAGCAATGTTTCCAGCGTGGCACGCGCGTTTAGAAAACGTCGGCGGTCTTCGCTGTCGTCCAGCGTCAACAGAATTTGGGCCACACCAATGCCCAGTGCGCCCAGAATTTCCATATAGGCATGAGCCAGACGGATCTGGCCGGTGGCAGCAGCCGCCTGCGCCTCTTCCAGTTTCAGCGGCCCTTTGGCGAGTTTCAGGTGACGCCGCCCCAAAGCCACAGCACCAGATGACACCACCACCACGTCCTGACCGCGCGCTTTGGCAGCTTTGATATCTGCTGCCACTGTTTCCAGCCACTGGCGGCGCAAATGCCCGTTGCTGTCATCAACCAGCAGACTCGAGCCGATCTTGATGACAATGCGGCGAGCGCTGCTCAGCCGTTTGGATTTTGCGGATGGGAGCTTGTCCACCATTGGCTGATCACGGATGCCAGGGGGCGTCGTCGTCATCACTGCCGGTATCAATGCCGGGACCGGCATTGGCCTTGGCGGTGACCTGACGCTGCTTGCGCACATGGGTCATGATCAGGCGCAGGATTGGCTTGACCCCTTTGCCCGTGACACCGGATACCAGATGAACCTTGTGGCGGGTAACCGTCGCAAGTTCAGAAATTTTTTCTGCCAGCTCATCATCACTCAGCGCATCAATTTTATTAAGTGCCACAATCTCTTTTTTCGCAGCCAGCGCTTCGTCATAGGCTTCGATTTCGGCGCGCACGGTCTGATAGGATTTCGCAACATCCGGCTCTGTGCCATCGATCAGGTGCAACAGCACACCGCAACGCTCCACATGGGATAAAAACTGATCACCCAGTCCCGCCCCTTCGCTGGCCCCTTCGATCAGACCGGGAATGTCGGCCAGCACAAATGTATCGCTATCAACACTGACTGTGCCAAGGCCCGGATGCAAAGTGGTGAAAGGATAAGCCGCAATTTTCGGCCGCGCGCGTGATGAGGCCGCCAGAAAGGTCGACTTGCCCGCATTGGGCAGACCGATCAGACCGGCATCGGCGATCAGCTTCATCTGCATCCAGATGGTCAGTTCCACGCCGTCTTGACCGGGATTGGCATGACGCGGCGCGCGATTGGTCGGACTTTTGAACTGTGAATTGCCAAACCCGCCATTACCCCCGCGCGCCAGCAATACGCGTTGACCAACTTCCGTCAGATCACCCAGACAGGTCTCGCCGTCTTCATCGAATATCTGTGTGCCCACCGGCACTTTCAAAATCACATCGTCGCCATTGGCCCCATGACGGTTTTCACCCATGCCATGACCGCCGGTCTGACCTTTGAAATGTTGCTGATAGCGATAATCGACCAGCGTGTTCAGACCTTCGACCGCTTCGGCATAGACATGCCCGCCGCGCCCGCCATCGCCGCCATCAGGTCCACCAAATTCGATGAATTTTTCACGCCGAAAGGAAACGCAACCGGCACCACCATTGCCGGAGCGAATATAGACCTTGGCGATATCCTTGAATTTCATCTCAGGTCAGCTTTGGTTTGAAATCGGTAAAGGGGGCAAAAGCAAAAAGGGGGAATGGCGTCCCATTCCCCCTTTGCAACAACAATCGGTCGAGCGTTTGACCGGCGGGGTTATTCCGCAGCAGCCGGAACCGGCGTCGGCAATACCGACACCCAGACGCGAGACTTTGCACGGGTCTTGAATGACACCTGACCATCAATCAACGCAAACAGCGTATGGTCCTTGCCGATACCGACATTGGTGCCGGGATGCCATTTTGTGCCACGCTGGCGGGCCAGAATGTTACCGGCGCGCACATGCTCGCCACCGAACTTCTTGATACCCAGTCGTTGGCCGTCCGAATCGCGTCCGTTGCGCGATGAACCGCCGGCTTTTTTATGTGCCATGGATCAAACTCCTCGAAATGCTTGGCGATCAACCAGCGATGCTGGTGATCTTGAGTACCGTCAGATCCTGGCGGTGCCCGTTCTTGCGGCGATAATGCTTGCGGCGGCGCTTTTTAAAGATCAGCACCTTGTCACCACGGGTCTGCTCAACAATGGTCGCCGACACGGTCGCACCAGCCAGAAGCGGGGTGCCAACCTTGAGCGCGCCATCATCGGCCACCATCAAGACTTCTGACAGGGTCAGGGCCCCGCCCGCTTCGCCTTCAAGGCGTTCGACCGTAATCACATCATCAGGGGCGACCCGATATTGTTTGCCGCCCGTCTTGATCACCGCATACATGGCTGACGCCCTTCAAATCTTTTCGCCCGAAAAGTCCCAGATGAACCCGCAGGGCAATTGCCGCAATTCCGCGCCGGGCCACGCATCACGCGCCCCGGAAGGACGCGCACTATACGCAGGCACACCGTTAAGTCAACGGTCCGGGGACGGATTTGGAGGGGAAATATAGTATGCACTCAAAGGAAAATCGAATGCAGGTTGCCTGACCAAAAGGCCACCAGGAGCCCAGACACCTTGTTAAATCATTGAGAAATATAATTATTTTTGAGTATTCGATCCTTCTGTCACAAGGTTTCCTGAAAGCGCACGGCCTGACCGCGTGACGGGGTTACCAGCGATCCATCCCACATCACCTTGTGACCGCGCACAAATGTCCCGATGGGCCAGCCGATGACCGTGTCACCTTCAAACGGGCTCCACCCGCAGCGGCTTTGCAGCCAGGATGAATCGATCCGGCGTTGGGCGCGCAGGTCGACAATGGTCAGATCAGCGTCATAGCCAACCGCCAGCCGTCCTTTGCCCGCCATGCCAAACACTCGGTTAGGGCCATGACTGGTCAGGTCGACAAATCGTTGCAGGGTCAGATTGCCATTATGAACATGGTTCAGCATCAGCGGCACCAGCGTCTGCACCCCCGGCATGCCCGAAGGTGATCCGGGATAGGCGGCTTCTTTTTCAGCAATGGTATGCGGGGCGTGGTCTGATCCCAGCACATCCACAATGCCTGCACGAATGCCCGCCCATAACGCCTGGCGATGTTCATCGGCTCTGATAGGTGGATTCATCTGTGCCAGCGTGCCCAGGTGATCATAACAATCGGGAGCGGCGATTGTGAGATGCTGGGGCGTTACCTCGAACGTGGCGATATCCTTGTTCGCGCCCAGAATGTCAATTTCTTCGGCCGTGGTTACATGCAGGACATGAATGCGCCGACCCGCCGCACGGGCCAGTTTCAATAACCGGTTGGTGGCGGTCACCGCTGTTGTGGCATCGCGCCAGTTGGGATGATCATGAACGTCGCCGCGATCAGCAATCGCCTTGCGTTCGCGCATACGGGTTTCATCTTCAGAATGAACGGCAATCCTGCGACGACCGGATGCCAGAACGCGCGCCACATCCCCGTCGCGTTCGACCAGCAGATTGCCGGTGGATGATCCCATAAACATTTTAACACCCGATGCGCCGGGCAGAATTTCCATCGCGCCCAGATCATCAGCATTGTCCGGCGTTGCCCCCACATAAAAGGCAAAGTCGCAATGCATTCGGCCTGTGGCTCTCGACACTTTATCCGCCAGCAATGCAGCCGTGGTGGTGGGTGGTTTGGTGTTGGGCATTTCAAATACTGCCGTCACACCACCCATAACCGCAGCGCGCGAGCCGGATTCCAGATCTTCCTTGTGTTCCAGCCCCGGTTCACGAAAGTGAACCTGACTGTCAATCACACCGGGCAGAATATGCAGACCACGGGCATCGACTGTTTCAGCCGCCGACCAGCCACCAACATCACCAATGGCCGCAATTCGACCATTGGTGATGGCCACGTCACCCAGTCCAATACCGTCATGATTGACGATGGTGCCGCCTTTTATAATCAGATCACAGCTTTTGGTCATGGCAGGGGGGGTCCCTTTGGCGTGTGGTTTAAAAATTCGACAGCCGCTGCATAAACATCATCAACACCAAGTGCGGTCATATAAGACACGGGCTTATGCCGATCATAATCCGGCGCATTGATAATCGCTTCATAAGATTGCGGGCTGCGCAGGGCGCGACCGTTGATACCATACGGCGCATAGTGATTTTCCCGGCTGGGCCCAAACAGACCCAGGGTTGGAACACCCAAAGCTGCTGCCATGTGCATCAGACCGGAATCATTACCCACATAAAGTGAGGCATGCTTTAGGGCCGCGGCAGCCACCGGCAGTTCGACCCCGCCCACAAGATCAATCAGACGGTCAGGCGGCAGACCATCAAGCAAGGGCTGGGCTGCCACCCGTTCAGCGCCGCCGGCACCGGCAACCAGAAACCGCGCCCCCGGCAAAGGACCATCATCTGCACCAAGGCGCAACGCAAGTTCCAGAAACCGTTCAATTGGCCATTGCTTGCCAATCCAGTTTGCCGTCGGCCCCAGGGCCAGAACCGGGGGGCCGGGCGGCACCAGCGCCCGCCCCCGCGCCTCATCCCGGGCGCCCAGCCATAATCTGGGGGCAGGTGGCGGCCAGATATTCATGGCTTCGGCCAGTTGCACCACCCGGTGTTCGTGGCCGGGTCTGGGCTGAAACCGGTACCGGGCACCGGCGCGCAGGAAATAGCTGATCGCAGAACCACGCAAATCCAAGATCAGATCCCAGTGACGTCCCATCGCTTGCCGCCACAGGTCGAGCCAGTGACCGATCCGTCCCTTTTTCTCGAAGCGGATCAGCCGTTCAAGGCCGGGCACATTGCGAAACAGCGATTCAGCCGCCGGTCCACAGGCAATGGTTACCTTGATACCCGGATTGGATTCGATCAGGTGTCCCAGCAGACCGGTGGTAAGCACCGCATCGCCAATCCTGCTCGAGGTGATAAACAATAGCCGCATGAAGCGATGAACTCTCCAGACCTGGATGGCAGGGGCAAAAAACCCTGAGCACAGGCCGCGTCTTATAGCGAGGATTGATATCTTTCAACAAGAGCCCGGCCGGGCTAAACTGAGCTGACAATGACGACAGCCACAAACGCCCCCCGCGCCCTGATCCTGGATAACCGCGATTTTGTTCGGGTTGATGGACCAGAGGCCGAAGATTTTTTAAACCGCCTTGTCACAAATGACGTGTCGCGTGCAACGCAAGAACAGGCAGCATATGCAGCCCTGCTGACGCCGCAGGGTAAATATCTGTTTGATTTTTTCATCCACCGGACAGGTACAGGATTTCTGCTTGATCTGGACAAGGGCGGTGCGCCGGAACTGGTCAAGCGTCTGTCCATATATCGCCTGCGGGCCAAGGTTGAACTGGGCGACGTTTCCGATCTGTGGCGAACAATTGCAATCGATTTTGCTGATCCACATCTGTCAATCAAGGTTGCTGTTTCAAGCCCGGATCCACGCCATCAGGCATTGGGGCAAAGATGGATTGTGCCTGCCCACGAAGCACAAGCAACCGCCGACCAGTTTGCAGCATGGCCGCAGGCGGATTATCGCCAGAGAATGCTGGACAATCTGGTTCCAGATCACGGTCGTGACCTTGTCGTGGACAAAACATTTCTTATGGACGTGAACTTTGATGGCCTGAATGGCGTCGACTTCAAAAAGGGCTGCTATATCGGACAGGAACTGACCGCGCGCATGAAACACCGTGCCACCAGCAGGCGTGGTCTGGTTCGGGTTGTGTTTGACCGGGGGCCGATCCCTGTACCCGGCACGCCCATTCTGTCGGGCGTGCGCGAAATCGGTCAGTTGGCCAGTGGTCAGGGGACTTGTGCGCTGGCGATCATGCGGATGGATAAGCTGGCCGAGCTTGATGGGGAACCACTTACCGCAGATGGCATTGGCATCACGATCACTTCACCGATTTAGGGCATGACCGCATGACAACGCCGCATCAGACACTGACCCGATGCCGGTGGCCGGGAACGGACCCGCTATACCTCAGCTATCACGATGAAGAATGGGGGGTGGCCGAACATGACGGCCTGGCCCTGTTTGAAAAGCTGATGCTGGATGGATTTCAGGCCGGGCTTTCGTGGATCACCATCCTGCGCAAGCGCGCCGCCTTTCGCGAGGTGTTTCAGGGTTTCGATCGGGAAAAGCTGGTCCATTGGGGCCCCCCGCAAAAGGCGCTGGCCATGAATGATGCCCGAATCATCCGGTCAAAAGCCAAGATCGAGGCCACCATCGGCAATGCCCGCGCCTATCTTGCCATGGCCGAGGCGGGGATTGATTTTTCGGACTTCATCTGGGATTTCGTCGGGGGGCGGCAAAAAGTCAACCACTGGACCGCCCACGAACAGGTGCCAGCCGCGACGCTAGAAAGTGAAAAACTTTCCAAAGCGCTGAAATCAAAAGGATTTAAGTTTTGCGGCCCCGTGATCGTCTATGCGTTCATGCAGGCAACCGGGGTTGTGAACGATCACCTGACCACCTGTTTCAGACATG
>CAISDR010000348.1 GCA_903884125.1 uncultured bacterium | reverse complement strand
GGCGGGGGCGATACCAGGCAACGGCCGCACCAGTCGCAGCAACAGCCATTGCAAGCTGCGCCATCGTAAAAGGCAACATGAGTACCATCAAAAGGCCAGCGCCAATGACGGCATAGATCAGGTTTCGGCTAATGCTGGAATTGACAAGCGAACAGATGACCAGGGGGCCCAGGGCCAACAACACCACGGCGGATCGGGTCAAAGCGTGCTGAACCCGCCAAATCGTATATTGGCTTAAGGTCATATCAAGTCCCAGCACCAGAAGTTCCCGGTGATAATCCTTGGCCTGACGCAGAAATAGACCACCAGCGGCAAACTCAATGCCCACCAGTGCAATCAGGCCGACCATGGCCAGCGCAAGGGCGCGCACCATGCGACGCGCAAGTTCGGGTGAAGCACAATCGCCCAGAGCGATAGCGGCCAGGGCCAATAAGAACAGGCCCGGCAGCCGCAGCGCTTTGCCGGCCGCCTCGCCCGGATCAAGTGCCCAGGGCGCAGTTATTGCCATCCACATCAGCAGGGCACTGATCGCAATCGGCACCAGGCCGATCATTCGCAGCCTGAGCCATCGCGGCCAGAGTGTGATACCGGGTGCTCCCAAAGCCATGACAGCCAGCGACAACACCACGCCATTGGCCATGAATGCGGCAATCGGTACCAAAGCGACCAGGGCGATCCATACCGCCAGAAGGGGGCGCGGGGGCAAGCGGCACCTCGTTGCGGTTTCCTCAGCCCCATGCCTTACCAAGCCTTGGGCTATTTGGGCAAGTGCTGCGTTTTAGCGTTCTGATGGCTTGTTTGCGCGTGACGGGCCAACGCAGTATCAAGGCATCATGTTTGGGAATCTAAAGATCATTTTTGCGATCGGCCTTTTGACGTGCATGTTTGCGCCTGTGTCACATGCGCAAACATCCGGGGCGATACACGCCATGGGCCAGTTGGCCATAGCGGATATGGCGCGGGCGCTGGATCAGATTCCGCGTGCTGATGCCGGCGATCCGGCTTTTCTAAATTCATACCGATTTGAAACAGGCGACACGTCGGAATTTGCGCGCGTCCATCAACACGTGGCCTTCGCCTATGATAATGCCCTGGCGATCATAGCGTTTAGTGTGGCTGGTGATACCAACCGGGCGCGGCGCATTGCAGACGCATTTTTAATTGCGATGGATCGGGACCGGTTTTATCGCGACGGACGTATCCGTAACGCTTATCGCGCAGGACCGCTAGATCGCGGCGCTGGTGCGCTGGTGCCCGGCTGGTGGGATGACAAAGCAGGCCGCTGGGCCGAAGATGCCTATCAGGTTGGAACCGCAACCGGCAGCGCTGCTTTTGTTGGCATGGCACTTTTGGCTATTGGCAAAAAAACCGGCGACGATCAATATGTCAATGCCGCCTTGTCTATCGGTCGTTGGATTGCATCCAACACAAAACCTGTCAGCCAAAGGGCAGGATTCTCGGGCGGATATTTCGGACACGAACCCCACCCCAAAAAGCAGACATGGGTTTCAGTCGAACATAACATCGACGCCGCTGCATTTTTTCGACAGCTTGGAAGCAAGGCGCCACCAGATGCGCTTACTACCGCACGACGCTTTGTGATATCGATGATTGACCCAGCCAATGGTCGTCTGTTCACGGGCCTTGGTCCCGACGGCATAACCATCAACAAGAACCTGTCGAGCGCAGACGCCATGACCCTGGCCGTAGCTGCGCATATTTTGCCCGAGGACGCTGCATTTTCCGCATTAGCGGCGCTGGAAGCCATTCACGGAACGCAGGGCGGCATCAGCTTTTCAGGCAAGCGGGACGCACTTTGGATTGAGGGCAGCGCCCAATGGGCTGTCGCCCTTGGTGCGATGGGTCGGAAATCCAAGGCAGATGAGGTATTGCTGAATCTGACCTCAGATCACAGTGACATTGGATATTGGCGCGCGATCCGTGGGCCGACGATGTCAACAGGACTATCAACCGGGATTGATGAAAGCAGACCTGACTTTATCTATTTGCCTTATCCCCACCTGGCGGCAACTGCATGGGTCGGCATCGCAGCATTTAATTACAATCCATTGGACCCGATGCCATGAAGATTCTGGTTTCCACAATAGTAGTAATGCTCTTTTTTGCATCTGTGGCAGGGACATCACTAGCCCTGGCACAAGTACCAAAGGCGCTTGCAGACGCAGAGGATAATCTCAATGTCTTAAGCCTGCCGGGTCTGGTTGAAGCAGGCGAAAAAGATCCGTCCGTGGACTGGATCAGTCGATTTGAATCAGCAAGCGGGTGCAAGGTCGATATTGCCATTGCCAATAGTCCAG
>CAISDR010000347.1 GCA_903884125.1 uncultured bacterium | reverse complement strand
CATCCAGTCCAACACGGGACCGGAAGAGAAGCGCCAGGCCTACGCCTGTGATATCACCTACGGAACGAATAACGAGTTTGGTTTCGATTACCTGCGTGACAACATGAAGAGCTTCAAGGAGGAGCAGGCTCAAGGTCCGTTGGTGTACGCGATCATCGACGAAATCGACAACATCCTGATCGACGAAGCCAGAACACCGCTGATCATTTCGGGCCCCACCGAAGATCACTCGGACCTCTACCGTCAGGTGGATACCCTTATTCCGCGCCTTGAGGCGGGGGATTTTGAACTCGATGAAAAGCAGCGTCAGGTCAGCCTGACCGAGCAGGGAAATGAAAAGATTGAAGCCTGGCTGCTTGAAGCCGGCATCATGGCCGAAGGTGGTCTCTACGATATCGAAAACATCTCGCTGGTTCATTATACGACCCAGGCGCTCAAGGCACATAAGCTTTTCCAGCTTGATCGCGACTATATCGTCAAAGACGGCAAGGTTGTGATCATCGATGAATTTACTGGCCGCATGATGGAAGGCCGCCGGTATTCCGAAGGACTTCACCAGGCCCTTGAAGCCAAGGAACGCGTGGATGTTCAAAGTGAAAACGTGACGCTGGCCTCGATCACGTTCCAGAACTACTTCCGCATGTATGAAAAGCTGGCGGGCATGACCGGTACCGCCAAGACCGAAGAGAATGAATTCGTTTCCATTTACGGTCTGCATGTCATCGACATTCCGACCAACCGGCCGGTGGCACGCGTCGATGATGATGATGAAACCTATGCGTCAAGTGCTGAAAAATACGAAGCCATCATCAAACTGGTGATCGACTCGCGCGAACGCGGGCAGCCGGTGCTGGTTGGCACGACATCCATCGAAAAGTCCGAGGAAATCTCTGCCGAGATGACCAAGCGCGGCATTCCCCATCAGGTGCTGAATGCCCGCTATCACGAACAGGAAGCCCAGATCGTGGCCCAGGCTGGGCGATCAGGGGCAATTACCATCGCCACCAATATGGCTGGCCGGGGGACAGATATTCAGTTGGGCGGCAACCCGGATATGCGAATTGCCGCGGAACTGGCAGATGTGACGGATGAAGCCGAACGTCATCTGGTCGCCGAAGCGATCCGTGCGGAAATAGCCGAAGACAAGGCCAAAGTGCTGGCTGCGGGTGGATTGTTCATCGTTGGAACCGAACGACATGAAAGTCGCCGTATTGACAATCAGCTGCGTGGTCGTGGCGGACGTCAGGGCGATCCAGGCCGTTCGCGCTTTTTCCTCAGTCTGGAAGATGATCTGTTGCGGATATTTGGTGCGGGTAATCTGGCAGGCATGTTCAAACGCCTGGGTCTCAAGGATGGCGAAGCTATCGTCCATCCCTGGATGAACCGTGCCGTTGAAAAGGCGCAGTCGCGTGTGGAAGCCCGCAATTTTGATGCCCGCAAAAACATTCTCAAATATGACGACGTGATGAACGATCAGCGGTCGGTCGTCTTCGAACAGCGCAAGGAATTCATGCGCGCGGAAGATGTGTCGGATACCATTGCTGACATGCGCCGTCAGCTGATCGAGGAAATGGTAACGCGCCATATTCCACCGCGCGCCTATGCCGAACAATGGGATGGGCCTGGTCTTGCCGACGAAGTCCGTCGCCATTTCTACCTGGACTTGCCCATAGAAGCGTGGATGGCCGAAGAGGGCATCGCGGACGAAGAAATCCGTCATCGTCTGGATCATGAAACAGAGGTCCGGCTGGCCAAGATTTCAACAGACGTTGGCCCCGAAACCATGCGTCAGATTGAAAAGAGCATTCTGCTTCAGACGCTGGACCAGAACTGGCGCGAACATCTTCTGCATCTGGACCACCTGCGTCAGGCCGTTGGTCTGCGCGGTTATGCCCAGCGCGATCCGCTGAACGAATACAAGTCCGATGGTTTTGAACTGTTCGAAGCGATGCTCAGCACATTGCGTCGCGAAGTCATTTCTATGCTGATGCGCATAGAGGTGCGGGCAGAAGAACCGGTGGCACCGGTAACCCTTGAAATGCCCAAGAACATGATTACCCAGCATATCGATCCGGATACGGGTGAGAACGAAGCTGGCGGGAATATGCCTGTCATGGGTCAGACCGGCGAGGTTACCCTGCGCAGCACCATCCGGAACGATGCTGTTGATCCGGCGCGACCGGAGACCTGGGTTAACTCACAGCGCAATGCGAATTGCCCCTGTGGATCAGGCCGCAAGTACAAGCATTGCCATGGGGCGCTTAGCTAGGTATCAGCCGCTTGTCGGATTAAATGCCTTCGGCGAAATTGGCATTCGCCTGCAGGATGGTGCCCGGATCAAATTCGCGCAGCGCATAATTGAACAATACCGAAAGACTTTCGGTCTGGCTCTGCGCACCGGCATCTATTCGCAGTTCGGGTGATACTGGCGCTTCATATGGTGCGTCAACGCCTGTGAAATCCTGAATCAGTCCCTTTGCTGCGCGGGCGTACAATCCCTTTGGGTCGCGGTCCTTGCAGATATCAAGGTCAGTGGCAATGTGGATTTCCTTGAAACCTGTGCCGATTATCGTGCGGGCATTCTGGCGGTCGCGCAGATAGGGCGATATCAGTGACACAATGACAATCAGGCCGGCATCGGCCATAAGTTTTGCCACTTCGGCGGTACGGCGGATATTTTCAGCGCGTGCAGTCGGCGAAAAATCGAGGTCTGAATTAAGCCCGCGGCGCAGATTGTCGCCATCCAGTATAAAGCTGCGCCAGCCACGTGCCGCAAGTGCCGATTCCAGCGCGACCGCAAGGGTTGATTTACCTGAGCCCGAGTAGCCGGTCAGCCATAATACGCCGCCTGCATGACCGTTAATGCT
>CAISDR010000346.1 GCA_903884125.1 uncultured bacterium | reverse complement strand
TGCCAACCACCATGAGGCTCGCAAGACCGCTTTGGTCGCGAACACCGAGCAGTTTCGGAATATCAGCCGGGTCATTTTGTCCGTCACCATCCATGGTGATGATCCAGGCACCACGCGCGGCCTTGACCCCGGTGCGCATCGCAGCACTCTGACCAGAGCGATCCTTGTGACGAAACACCGCCAGTTGGGGAATGGTGGATACCAAGGCGCCGAGCTTTTCCGGCGTGCGATCCGTACTGCCATCATCAACCACAATGATTTCAAAAGGGATGTGATCGGGTATTGCGCGCAACACTTCGCCAATCAGCGGCTGTAAATTCTCTTCTTCGTTAAGAGCCGGAATGACAACCGACAAGACAGGCAGGGCCTGTAGATTTGATGATGGCTGGGTCACAGGGGCTAAAGCTCGTCGCTAGAGGAAAATGGCAAAAGGTCGGATCGCAAATCAGTCTGCGATCCGACCCATAACCAATTCAAGCCTTGATGGCCAGTTCTAAGCGCAGGTAGGCCTAAAACGGGCGCCGACGATAATTAAGCTCATCATCCGTGACAACCTGCTGCCCGATGGGCCAGATCGCAAATCCCGCCAGTTTCACATGGGCCCAGGCAAAAGGCAGTCCGATGATTGTAATTCCCAGAAAGAACGCATGTATCAGATGTCCCAATGCGAGCCACCAACCGGCCAGAACCAGCCAGATGATATTGCCCAGGGTGCCAATTGGGCTGGTGGACATATCGATGCGACCGGTCAGCCATTCGCGGTCAACCGCGGTCTGGCCAAAGGGAAGAAAAGCGTATCGGGCCATGGAGAAGGCTGCAGGTGCAAAGGGGATGCCGACGATCGAAACAATCATCAGGCAAGCGGCCAACAGCCAGCCCAATGCCATCCAGAAACCACCAAAAATCAGCCACAGCACGTTGAGGACCAGGGAAACGGGGCTCATAATTTTCGTTCCTTTTTGCTGCGCTCAACGTTTAACACCGACTAGGCCAACGAGCTTGCAACTGAAAGGCTCATCAATAGGGCCATACCACCCATCATCGCCCAGAATGCAAATGCTTCAAAGCTGTGGATGCCGGTCGAGGTCTGGTTTGAACGAAAGGTCATTGTCATCTCCATCATTGATCGTTTCCGACACTATGTCGGTGCTGACCATGAGTTAGCAATGAACGTGCCAAACTATTAAGTCATTGTTATTGCTTTATTATTTATTTCAAAAGACTGCTGGATGTTCGTAAATTTACTTATAGTTAGCGAAAAATTACAATTAATAAAATTTTTAATTATTTTTTGGCACGTTGGTCAGACTTAAATCCAGACTCCGGTTCAGGTCTTTTTCGATGTCCACGCCAAAAGTCTCCAGAAACCGGCTGACCATCATGTAAAAACCAATCGTCAGTGTCAGCTCCGCCACCTGTTCAATCTGCAGAAACGCGCAAACCGCCTGAAAGGTTGCATCTGACGCGCGGGCATTTGCCACCTGATCATCGGTAAATGCCAGCACGGCCTTTTCAACCTCGGTGAACACTGCGGCTGATGGTCCTATACTCAGCGCGGTGATTTTCTCCTCGGCCATGCCCAGATCGCGCGAGATGATCGTGTGCTGGTGTACCTCGTAAGATGCATTAGACAGAATACCCACCCGAACAATCGCCATCTCGCGCAGCACCGGATCAAGCTTGCCCTTGACCAGCAAGGAATTGCCAAATCGGATAAATGGTTCAACCGACTGCGGCGCATGCCCCAGCATCCGAAACACATTCAGTGGTGGCAGTCGCTGAACCAGTGCCAGCGTGTCAGAGGGCAGATTTTTCAAATCGGGATAATCTACGCGAGCCATGGCGAAACCCTTTTCTTCTAGCCGCAAAGTACAGTGATTCCAGGGGGCATGGCTGGACACAGCCCGCAAACCACCTAATCTTTGCTTTCTGTTCCAAAAGTCTAAACTGCCACGCCTTCCCTAGCCAAGTGAGACGCAATGAAAGTTTCCTTTATTCTGCCAAGCTTGTTTCCGCGCCTGGCTGAACCCGCCATTGGTCGCATCACCCAAGTAATGCAGGGGCTGGATTTCGAAATTGTCGTGTCGTCGCCCGTCAACCCCGATCGCCCGCATGTGCTTTGGGTGCCTGACCCTAGCCCGGCCGGGAACTGTCCGGCCAATGCCCGCGCCTTTGCCGCCGCCAGTGGCGACATTATCGTCTATATTTCCGATGATGTCCTTTTGACCCATGAATGGCGCGACCGCACCTTGCCCTATTTCATCGACAGGACCCGCGAGGATCCTTTACTGCTGGGCGGATTTTATGCCCACCCTACGCGGGTCGGTACCATATTCGGGCGTTATTACCCTTGGTTTGGTATCGGTCTCCGAAAGTCGATCATTGATCTGGGTGGTTTTTTCAACGAAGGCTATGTCGCCCATTGGGGGGACTGCGATCTGGCGCTCAGATTTTGGGAAGCGGGCGGGCGATGCGAGATCATGCCTGGGAATGCCCTCGAAATTCTAAGCCGCAATCCAAACGAGATGACCGATGACAGGATCGTCATCGATGAGCCGGAGGCTGCAACAAAACAAACTAAAAAGGCGCAGGATCTGAACCTGTTACGTTCGCGCTGGCAGAACTCTCTGGGTAAGGGTTGGAAAATGGAGCTGCTGCGCGATTTCAATCATGACCTGGAGCCCGAGCTGTTGGCTGTTTTCTGTGCCAACCAGACTGTTTTCTGGCCCGATCCCATGTTTGGCGAAATCGTCAAAACCTATTACCGGAATGTCGGATTTGACCTCTATTTCAACTATTGGGACGGCGGTCGCCCCATTGTCTGAATGCCACTTGCGCGCCATGACGCACGGGGGCTAAATCCGCATAATGAATTTTATCTGGAGGATACATGTTCGGATTGATGCAAGACCGGCCCCTGTTGATTTCCAATATGATTACTCATGCAGCGCGCTTTCATGGCAATCGTGAAATTGTAAGCCGTCTGGTCGAAGGCCCCATTCATACGACGAATTATGCAGAGGTCGAACGCCGCGCACGTCAACTGGCCAATGCGCTGGCGGGCATGGGGATCAAACAGGGTGACAGGGTTGGAACGCTGGCCTGGAACACATTCCGGCATATCGAAATCTGGTATGCCGTATCTGGAATGGGAGCGATCAGCCACACGTTAAATCCACGCCTGTTCCCCGATCAGATCGTCTATATTGCCAATCATGCCGAAGACCGCGTTTTATTTGTCGACCTGACATTCCTGCCCTTGGTCGAGGGTATCATTGACCGGTTGACCAGTGTCGAAGCGGTAGTCGTGATGACCGACCGCACGCATATGCCAACATCATCGAAAATTCGCAACCTGCTGGCCTATGAAGATTTCATTGCTCAGGGCAGCGCCGATTTCCAATGGCCGCAATTTGATGAACGCACCGCCTCTTCGCTTTGTTATACCAGCGGCACTACGGGTAATCCGAAAGGGGTCTTATATTCCCACCGGTCCACAACCATCCATTCGCTGGCCTGCAATTCACCCGACGTTCTGGCTATTGGGTCCAAGGATTGCGTTTTGCCCGTCGTGCCCATGTTCCATGCCAATGCCTGGTCGCTGCCTTATGGCTGTGCGATGGCTGGTGCGAAAATGGTCTTACCGGGTGCGGCCATGGATGGCCGATCCATTCACGAACTTTTGGAATCCCAGCAGGTCACATTTACGGCAGCAGTCCCGACCGTGTGGCTGGGCCTTTTGCAATATCTGGAAGCTGGGAATCTGGGACTTTCATCGCTCAAGCGCGTAGTGATTGGCGGTTCCGCCTGCCCACGATCCATGATTGAGGCGTTTGAGACCAAATATGGTGTTGATGTGTCCCATGCCTGGGGCATGACTGAAACATCGCCATTGGGCACAGCGGGCGCATTGCTGGCTGGCATGGAAAGCTGGGACCTTGAAAAGCGGCTGGATGTAAAAACCAAGCAGGGCCGTGCGGTCTTTGGAATTGAAATGAAAATCACCCAGGATGACGGTGCCGATCTGCCCCATGACGGCAAGGCATTTGGCAATCTGAAAGTGCGCGGGCCATGGGTCGTTGAAAAATACTTCAAAGGTGATGGCGGACAGGTACTGGATGCACAGGGATTTTTTGACACAGGCGATGTGGCTACCATCGACCCATATGGTTATATGCAGATCACCGACCGCGC
>CAISDR010000345.1 GCA_903884125.1 uncultured bacterium | reverse complement strand
TGAATTCGCTGCAGATGGGTTTCAGAACGCTTGCCATAGAAAAGCGGTCGTCCGAAGTCTGGAAGGTGCTGGGAGCTATCAAGGCAGAATTTTCCAATTACGGAAATATTCTCGACAAGGTGAAAAAGAAACTGCAGGAAGCATCAAATACAGTTGATGATGTGGGTATACGTCAGCGGGCCATCACCAAAAAACTACAGTCTGTTGAAACCCTGGTTGAGGTTGTACCCGGCGAAACGCTGGGTCTTGTGCCACGCCTGATCGAAGAGGATACCGCGGAATAATCTAACCGCGCAAAAGATGGCGCGTCAGCGCGTCATAGGCAGGCAGTGATACATAGTCCAGCGGACCATTGGCATTTGATGCAACCGGGTGGGATGCAAAACGCGCAATCACCAGTTCAGCCTTTGGTGCGATCCAAAGGGCCTGGCCATGTATGCCCCGCGCGCTATAAGCACCAAATTCATTATGGCTTACCCACCACTGGCTCTTGTAACTCCATCCCGGTGTGGTGTCGTATCCGGCTTTGGCAAAGGCCTCGCGGCTGGCACCGTTTGCAATGCGGGTAACCGCTGAATTTGGCACGATCTGCTGGCCGTGATATTTCCCCTCGTGGCGCATCATTTCGCCCACCCGTGCCAGATCACGCAGGGTAAGGTTCAACCCTCCACCGCCCAGCGCGGTACCGATCCGGTCAACGGCGATATAGGCGTCTTCTTCAGCCCCCAGTTTCTGCCACAACCGCGTGGATAGAAGTTCCGCAAGTGCCGTGTTGCTGGCGCGTTGCACGATCCAGCTCAACACTTCGGCATTGCAGGTTTTGTATGCAAAGGCATCCCCATGGGTACCAAGTTTTTCGAGCTTTTTCAGAAAGTCGAAAATCGTCTCAGGCCCTTTGTAGTCTGCCGGACGTGGCATAACCTTTGCCGCCCGGGCATAATCCCACACTTGCGCATTCGGATCGGTATATTCTTCGGAATAACGAACGCCGATGGTCATATCCATGACCTGCAAAACCTGCGCATCGCCATAGGCCGTTCCAGCCATTTCAGGCAGATAGGTCGTAACCGGGGCCGATGGATCAATCAGACCATCACTGACCAGTATTTCCGCCAGCAGGCCAACAAATGACTTGGTGACAGACATCGCCAGATGCGGAACATGCGGCGAAAGCGCGCCGAAATAGCGCTCATAGATAACCGCACCCTTGTGCAGCACGATGATGCCGTCTGTGTAATTGGCTTCAAGACTGGCAACCCAGGTCATGGGCTGGTCCGCCATTGTGGTAAAGCTGATATGATCCAGATCATCGCGCAGGTGTCGGGCAAGGGAGGCCGTATGACCGGTGCCGCGCCAGATATTGGCGGTTGGCACCAGTTGCCGCTGGTTGGAAAATGCCCATCGGATCTGGGGGAAGGCCCAGCTGGACCCGTCTTCCATGCGAATTTCAGCGGCAAGGGTCGGTGGCAGGCCCTGCATATAGCCCAGAATTTTCGGGTCGGATTCGGCGGCTGTCGGATATCTGGTCATTTGCGAGTTCCCGCTGGCGCGCCCCTGTTGGCGATTTTCAAGCAAGGCTAGTGGGTTAGCGCCTTGTCGGTCAAGCAGCGTACATAAGGGGGCTGTTGTTTGATGCTTGACCTTGGCCGCGGGCGATCTTATCTGACCGTCATGACTATTCTGACGATACTTACCGCGCCGGACCCACGGCTTAAACTCAAGGCAGCACCCGTTGACGGGGTGGATGATGATCTGCGCCGGTTCATGGATGACATGGTCGAGACCATGTATGCGGCCAAGGGTATTGGTCTGGCGGCAACACAGGTTGGTGTTGCCAGACGTGTGGTGGTGATGGATCTGGCCGACAAGGGTGAGACACCGGCGCCCCAGTATTTCGTCAATCCCGAAATCACCTGGTCGTCACCGGAAATGGAAGTTTTCAACGAAGGCTGCCTGTCGGTGCCGGACCAGTATGATGATGTGGAACGCCCCGCCCGGATCAGGGCGCGTTATCTGAATTATCATGGTGCCGAGCAGACCATCGAGGCGGATGAATTGCTGGCCGATTGCCTTCAGCATGAAATTGACCATCTGAATGGTGTGCTGTTCATCGATCATCTGTCGCGTCTGCGCCGGTCGATGATTTTGAAGAAGTTGGAAAAGGCCCGGCGACTGGGGCAGACCGGCTAGGGTCGCGGCGATGAGTCTCACGCTGGCCTTTATGGGCACGCCGGATTTTGCCGTGCCATCGCTGGCCGCGTGTATCCGCGCCGGTCATTATATCAGGGCGGTGTATTGTCAGCCACCGCGTCCGGCCGGGCGCGGCATGGCGCTGGCACTGTCACCGGTTCATGCATTTGCGCAGAGCCAGGGGGTCGAGGTTCGCACCCCGCACCGTCTGAAAGATCCCGCTGATCAATCGGCCTTTGCCGAACTTGAACTGGATGTGGCCGTGGTGGCGGCTTATGGGCTGATCCTGCCGCC